>SKZT01000243.1 GCA_007127235.1 Desulfobacteraceae bacterium | reverse complement strand
TTTTCCGATGTTCTTATACCCGGTGAACTTACGGCAAAACCCAGAAGATCTTTTGTTTATCGAACACCCGGCTTTGCCGCAGGTCTTCTTGTTTTTCAGGGACGCATTGATGCAGCTTCCCTGTCATCTTTTTTTGAAAGTAACATGGCAAGAGACAATTGGATATATACTTCTGCATTTAAATTCAACCCGATGATTATGATTTTCGAAAAAGACAATCGCTCTTGTGTTATCAGAATCGAAGAAACTCTGTTTGTGACCCACGTGGAAGTCTGGATGGTCCCGACTTCAAAGGAAAGGATACCGGCGGTTTTTTAAAAGCAGATGCCCTTTTGCCTGTTGGCTCGGTATCATGGGATATTATGAAAAATGTAATTGATGGAAAAAAGATTGTACTGGGTGTTTGTGGAGGTATTGCCGCCTATAAAGCCGTCGAGCTTCTAAGGGGCTTGAAAAAAATGGGAGCCCAGGTGCGGGTGGTGATGACAGAAAACGCCTCGTGGTTCATATCACCGCTGACATTTCAGGCACTTTCGGGACTTCCTGTATCCACGGGCCTGTTTAGAGAAAATGACGAAACCTGTTTCAAGCACATTGATTGGGCACAGGAAGCTGACCTTGTTGTCATTGCCCCTGCCACAGCCGACATGATCGGCAAGCTGGCAAACGGTATTGCCGATGACGCCCTGAGTACATTTATGCTTGCGGTAACCTCTGTAAAAATGGTTTGTCCCTCCATGAATTCTCACATGTACGAAAATCGCGTCGTTCAAAGAAATCTGGATACTTTGGAATCTGATGGATACGTTGTTTTGGAGCCGGGTGCCGGAGAATTGGCCTGCGGGACAACCGGACCAGGTCGACTTCCTGACCCGCCCTTGATTTTGGATCGGATTGTCTGCCATTTAACCCGTAAGGATTTTTTAGGAAAAAACGTGCTGGTGACTGCAGGCCCCACCCAGGAACCCATGGATCCGGTCCGGTTTATCAGCAACCCTTCTTCCGGAAAAATGGGCTATGCCATCGCCCGGGCCGCCGAACACCGTGGAGCCGACGTTACTCTTGTTGCAGGCCCCACAAATCTTGCTGATCCTGTAAATGTCAAGATGATCAAAGTGCGTACAGCTGACCAAATGGCTTCCCAGGTTTTTTCCTGTATGCAACAGGCGGACATTATTATCAAAAGCGCGGCTGTTTCGGATTACAGACCCAAAAAAAAGTCACTGCATAAACTAAAGAAAAAAGATGGAGATCTGACGGTGGAGTTTGAAAGAACGCAGGATATTTTAAAAACTTTGGGAGAAAAAAAGAAGCATCAGATTCTTGTGGGGTTTGCCGCGGAAACCCGGGAGCTTCGGCAAAATGCCGAAAAAAAACTCTCGGAAAAAGACCTGGATCTTATTGTTGGAAACCTGGTGGGCGATCCCGGATCCGGTTTTGGTTCAGAATCAAACAAGGTAACCATTTTCTGCCGCGATGGATCCTGTGAACGTTTGCCATCCATGCAGAAAAGTGAAGTGGCCCACGCATTATTGGATAGAATCAAAATGTTAACCGACCATAAAATTGAAAAAACAGGTGGATAGAAAAGATCAGATTCCGATACCGGTGAATCATGCCGTAAAAGCGTTAACCCAAGAAATTGTGGATGCACTCAAGTTTTTGAGCAGGGAAGGATTTATAGGGTGCGATTTATCACCAAAATCAGCACAAATTCTTGAAAGCTGGGCGGAAATCCGGAAAAATCCCAAAGCAGAAACACTGGAGGACATTCAGAAAGATCTGGGAGATTGCCGGCGCTGCAAACTTTGCAAAAGCCGCACTCATATCGTTTTCGGAGAAGGCAACCCTTCAGCCAGGCTGTTGTTTGTGGGAGAAGGACCCGGTTATGATGAAGATATACAGGGAAAACCTTTTGTCGGAAAAGCAGGGCAGTTGTTGAGCAAAATCATCAAGGCCATGAATTTGACCCGGGAACAGGTTTATATCTGCAATATTATCAAATGCCGCCCACCTCAAAACCGGAATCCTGAACCGGATGAAATCAAGGCTTGCCTGCCTTTTTTAAAACGGCAGGTAAGTGCCGTTTCACCCGAATTTATTTGTGCACTTGGAAGTGTCGCCATAAGAGCACTGTTAGACCAGGAAATTTTTATATCCAGGGTGAGAGGAAAATTTTTTGAATTTAAGGGAATAAAAGTCATGCCGACATATCACCCTGCATATTTACTTCGGAACCCGAACAAAAAACGGGATGTCTGGGAAGACGTTCAAAAAATTATGAAAGAGATGGGGTTATCATGATGTTTTTAAGGGATTATTATTAAATCAGATGATATCCTATTGACATAGCATTAAAAAATGTTTTAATTAAAGATTTTTGGAATTATTGTAAGAGAAAAAAAGTGATTTTAAACTGATATTGCGAAGCGATTGTTTATGATGTTTTGGAAGCGGGGGCCTTTATAAAAGCCTCCGCTTGTGCTTTCTACGGTTGAAAGGAGGTTGGCTGTAATATGGGAGGTAAGAAAAAGGAAACCAAAGAAAAAACTTTGGAAAAAATGACGGCTACTGAACTCAGGTCTCTGGCCATGGAAATCCCCAACGTTACGGGTGTGCATGGGATGAATAAAAATGAATTGATCAATGAAATTCGTTCAGCCAGAGGCATTTCCAATGAATCGGGAAAAAAATCCAGTGGAAAAGTGCGTGAACTCAAGAAGAAAATACGGGAACTAAAAACCAAGCGCGAAACCTTTCTGAATGATGACAATCAAAAGATGGCGGATCTGTTCCGGAAAAAAATTATTCGGCTTAAAAAAAAGACCCGGCGGGTTGATTGATAATATCTTTAATATTTATGAATGAAAAAGAAAAAAAAACATTTTGGGAAAACAACCTGAAAATTGATCCGGCATCTGTGGCATTCGATATCGACGGCGTGTGCGCGGATACCATGAATCTTTTTTTGGATATACTTCGGCAAGATTTCAACATAAACAGTATTCGTTATGAAGATATCACCTGCTATACTCTTGAAAAATGCCTTCCGATCAATCAGGATGTCATATTTAAAGCGATTTCAAAAATACTTGAGGGTAACTATCGGGCAGGGCTGAAACCGTTGGACGGAGCAATTGATGCGTTAACACGAATCGGTAATCATTCCAGTCCGATCCTTTTTGTAACCGCAAGGCCGAATGCGGGACCCATTGATGAATGGCTGAATAAACTGCTCCCCTTGCGATCCGATCAGATCGAAATTATTGCTACAGGATCTTTTGAGGCAAAAACCGACGTATTACTTCAAAAAAATAAGGCTTATTTTGTAGAAGATCGCCTGGAAACATGTTTTTCCTTATTGGATGCAGGAATTACGCCTTTGTTGTTTCACCAGCCGTGGAATCGAGAGAAACATCCCTTTATAGAAGTTAAAAACTGGAAAGAATTGGAAGCATTGATGGCATTGCAAACTAAGGCTATCTGAGTGGAAGATCTGAGTGTCAAGCAACTGATGGAATCGTTTCTTGGGAGCCTTTCCACCGAAAAGGGTTACTCTGAAAATACCTGTAGAGCCTATCAACAGGATCTGAGAGAATTTTATCAGTTTTTGAAAAATGATATGTCTGTGGATTGTGACAAAATTAGAGGCACCGACCTTGATTCCATCAGATCTTTGACCATTCGGGGGTTTTTAGGGGTATTATATAAAAAGAACAAAAAAAGCACCATGGCCCGCAAGCTTTCAGCCATACGCTCTTTTTTCAAGTATATGGTCAAAAATGGGCGGATCAAAGACAGTCCGGCTGAGAGAGTGGCGACACCCAGGCGGGAAAAAACGATTCCGGCCTATCTGCCCGTGGATGAAATGTTTCGCTTGCTTGATTCCATAAAAATGGAAGGGGTTTTGGGTTTGCGAAACAGGGCTATTTTTGAGACGCTTTATTCTACCGGGGTTCGGGTGTCAGAGCTTGCCGGCCTTAATGTTTCGGATGTTGATTGCGAAAAAAGGCTGATTAGAGTGTTGGGGAAGGGGAACAAAGAAAGGTTGGTTCCAATCGGAAAAAAGGCGGTAACATTTATTCAGGATTATCGAGGGAAGCTGAAAGTTGAAAATGGGCACACAGATTTCCAGGGACCGCTGTTTTTGAATAAAAACAAAGGAAGGTTGACCACGAGGTCCATTCAACGGATTCTGGAAAAAATTGTCAACGAATGTGCCCTGTTAACCCCGGTTTCTCCCCATGCACTCAGGCACTCTTTTGCAACACATTTGCTTGATGCGGGAGCTGATTTGAGAGTGGTCCAGGAGCTTTTAGGACATAAGAGCCTTTCATCTACTCAGAAATATACCCATGTAAGCATCGATAAATTGATGGAAATTTATGATAAGGCCCATCCAAGACGATAGAAGAAATAAACGGGGAAAGGTTGTTTCTTTTTGTGTCAGGGAGAAATAGATAATGAATTATCATGGTACTACAATCCTGGCCGTTAGAAAAAATGGAAAAATTGCGGTTGCAGGCGACGGTCAAGTGACCTTGAACGATACGGTCATCAAGCATCATGCTAAAAAAGTACGCAAAATTTATAACGATCTGATTATTGTTGGGTTTGCCGGTGCTACGGCGGATGCTTTTAATCTGTATGATAAATTTGAAAAAAAGTTGGAACGGTACAATGGGAATTTGACCCGAAGTGCAGTGGAGCTTGCAAGAGACTGGAGAACCGACAAATATCTTCGGCGTTTGGAAGCCATTTTAATTGCCGTGGATAAGGAAAACATGTTTTTGATTTCCGGCAACGGCGATGTGATCGAACCGGATGAAAACATCATAGGAATCGGCTCGGGAGGAACCGCGGCTAGAGCTGCTGCTGCGGCCTTGATCAAACACAGTCATCTGGATGCCAAAAACATTGTTGAGGAATCCATGAAGATTGCAGCCTCCTTGTGCATATACACCAACAATGCTTTTGTTATCGAAGAATTGTCAACAGTTGTTTCGACCGACGGGAAAAATTATGAGTGATCTGAAACCCTCTGAAATTGTCACAGAGCTCGATAAATATATTATCGGGCAGCAAAAAGCAAAACGGTCGGTGGCCATTGCCCTCCGGAACCGATGGCGCCGGCGTCATGTGGAAGAATATTTAAAAGATGAAATTGCTCCCAAAAATATTATTTTGATTGGGCCTACCGGTGTGGGTAAAACCGAGATTTCGCGAAGACTTTCCAAGCTGACCGATTCGCCTTTTACCAAAGTAGAGGCGTCAAAGTTTACCGAAGTTGGATATGTGGGTCGTGATGTAGAATCCATGGTCAGGGATTTGCTCGAGATGACGGTCAGTGACCTTAAAGCCAGGGAGCAGGAGGCTGTAAAAGAAAAAGCCAGCCGGATTGCCGAGGAGCGAATGCTCGATATTCTGCTTCCCAAAACAGGGGGAAAATCCCATGGAAAAAGTGAAAATACCGGTGAAACGTCCTTCGAAGTGATTACCCAAAATACCGAAGAAACCCAAGGAACACGTGATAAGCTAAGGGGAATGCTTCGTAAAGGCAAACTGGATGAACGCTATGTAGACCTGGATCTTCCAGATCGCTCAATGCCAATGGTGGAAATCTTTTCCAACATGGGCATGGAAGAAATGGGCATTAATTTCAAGGATATGTTCAGCAATATCATGCCAAGGTCCAGCAAGCGGCGAAAGGTCAAGATCAAAGAAGGCATGAAAATCCTGGCGCAGGAGGAAGCTCAGAACCTTGTGGATTTGGATAAGGTTATCAGCCGGTCCATCGAAAAGGTTGAACAGTCCGGAATAATCTTTTTGGATGAAATCGATAAAATAGCCGGAAAAGGTCATAGCCATGGGCCCGATGTATCTCGCGAAGGGGTTCAAAGGGATTTGCTCCCTATTGTGGAGGGTAGTTCTGTGAATACAAAATATGGTCCGGTAAAGACAGATCACATTTTGTTCATCGCTTCGGGGGCATTTCATACGGTTAAGCCCTCTGATTTAATTCCGGAACTTCAGGGCCGTTTTCCAATCCGGGTCGAACTGGATTCTTTGGGTTACAGGGAATTTATCAGGATTTTAACCGAACCGAAAAATGCCCTTTTGCTTCAGTACATGGCCCTTTTACGAACCGAGGGTGTCGAGGTTTCTTTTGAAGACGGCGCGGTGGAAGAAATTTGCCGAATAGCTGAGGAAGTCAACACGGTAACTGAAAATATTGGTGCCAGAAGGCTTCATACCCTCATGGAATATCTTTTGGAGGACATTCTTTTTGATGCTCCGGACCTTGGAACAAAACAGATAGTCATCGATAGGGCTTTTGTGGAAAATAAGTTGAAGGATATCAAGGAAGACGAAGATTTAAGCCGTTTTATTCTCTAAATAGCAGTGCCTGACAATAATTGTGTATTGACGGTCACCTTCCATTATGGGGCGCAAAAATTTGACTCATGCAGGTGAACAAATGACCCGGATTGCAGATATACTCATTGAAGCATTACCGTATATTCGGCACTTTTACGGTATGACCATCGTGGTGAAATACGGTGGCCACGCCATGGTAGATGAGCAGCTGAAACAAGATTTTGCAAATGATATCGTTTTGCTCAAATATATTGGTATCAATCCTGTAGTGGTCCATGGCGGAGGACCTCAAATCAACACCGTGATGGATCAAATGGGTATTCGCCCTCAGTTTGTGCGGGGTATGCGGCTTACCGATGCACGCACCATGGATGTTGTCGAGATGGTTCTCGGAGGCAAGGTCAACAAATCTATTGTTGCTCAGATCAACAATCAGGGCGGACGTGCGGTAGGCTTGAGTGGAAAAGATGGAGGGCTGATTCTGGCAAAAAAGCATTACATAATGCACCAGGAAGATGAAAACAAACCACCGGAGATTATTGATCCCGGACTGGTGGGAGAGGTGACCCATATAAACCCTGACATTATCAACACCCTTTCAAGCAAAGGATTTATTCCTGTTATTGCTCCGGTAGGTTCGGGAGAATCCGGAGAGACCTTTAATATCAACGCCGACCTTGTGGCAAACAAAATAGCTTCGGCACTTTCAGCAGGAAGATTGATTCTTTTGACCGATGTCGATGGTGTGCTGGATGTATCGCAAAACCTCATTTCTTCAATAAATTCTGAAACCATTGAAAAAATGATCAAGGAAAAGCAAATCATTGGGGGGATGATTCCTAAAATTGAATTTGCTTTGGATGCCTTGAACCACGGGGTCGGCAAGGTGCAAATTATCAATGGTAAAAAACGGCATGCTCTTCTATTGGAGCTTTTTACACACAAGGGCATTGGGACGGAAGTGACCATATGACAGAGAACGTTATGGAACACTGTGATCAGATTATGGCCACAACTTACAAAAGGTTTCCGCTTTTGTTGACCCGCGGCCAGGGCTGTAACCTTTGGGATAATCAGGGTAAAAAATACACGGATTTTGTGGCCGGCATTGCGGTATGCAACCTGGGCCATGCACATCCGGAAATTTCCAGAGCGCTTTGCCAACAGGCAGATGTGCTTTGGCATGTTTCCAATCTTTTTTATACCGAACCACAGGTGCGACTTGCCGGGTGGCTTGTAAAAAACAGTTTTGCCGACCGGGTTTTTTTCGGAAACAGCGGGGCTGAGGCCAATGAAGCAGCAATTAAACTGGCCCGAAAATTCTTTAAACACAAAGGGGAACCTGAAAAATTCCGTATTATTTCAATGGAAAGGTCCTTTCATGGAAGAACCATGGCAACCCTTTCGGCGACCGGTCAAAAAAAAGTCCGGGAAGGCTACGATCCCCTTTTAGAAGGTTTTGATTTTGTTCCTTTTAACGACATTGATGCATTAAAGGATAAAATTGGAGCACAAACCTGTGCGGTAATTACAGAACCTATACAAGGCGAGGGAGGTGTCAGAACACCTTCGGAAAAATACCTCCGGATTTTGCGCCAGGTGTGCGATGATAACGGAATTTTACTTATATTTGATGAAATTCAAACGGGCATGGGGCGAACCGGAAAACTTTTTGCCCACCAGCATTTTGGAATCGAACCCGATATCATGACCCTGGC
>SKZT01000299.1 GCA_007127235.1 Desulfobacteraceae bacterium | reverse complement strand
GCCATTCTTAAAAACTTTCTGGGATCCATGTCTTCCAGGCCCGTGGCCGGGCATCCGGAAGAGCAGGCCCCGCAAGTGAGGCAAAGATTGAGGTTACCTTCTTCGGGAAGTATCTCCTTAACTTTGTCTATAAACTTGCTTTTCTTTTTTCCGCCTAATTTGATTGCTTCATCAGCCATAGTTTGCTCCTCATTTTTAGGCACTTGCGGCCTTCTTTAACTTTTCTTTCAAAGGGTTCGGACCAAGTGCTTTGATATGTTCTGTCATCTCCTTTGCATAAGCGGCAAAGGTAGGGCCTTCGCCCGATGACAGGTTGTACATTCTGACACGATCTGCCTCGATGCCGATTTCCTCCAAAAGGTTTTTGACATGCCCTACCCGTTCCCGGGCCCTGATGTTTCCTTCGTTATAGTGACATGTTCCCTCAAGGCAGCCTACGCAGTAAACCCCGTCGGCCCCTTTCTGAAAACATCTTAACATATGCATGACATCTACTTTTCCGGTACACGGTACACGGATAATTTTAACGTTAGTGGGATAATCCAGCCGCATGGAACCTGCCAGGTCCGCCGCCGAATATCCTCAGTAATCACAGCAAAAAGCAATGATGGTCGGTTCGAATTCAGCCATTATATTCCTCCTGCCAGTAAGGCATCTATATTGCACATTATCTGGTCATCTTCATAATAATTTAGTTGTATCGTTTGTCTCGGGCATACACATGCGCAGACACCGCACCCCTGACACAGGGCCGGATCGATCTCCACTTCTCCGGTGGCAACGTTGAAAACAGGCACTTCAAAGGGACACGATCTTACACATGTGAGACACTTCACACAATGATCCGTATCGACATGGGCTTTAATAGCCGACAGCTTAATTTCATCCTTGGACAGAAATGTTACAGCCCGTGAAGCTGCGGCATTTGCCTGGGCGATGGTTTCTGAAACCAGTTTGGGACCATGGGCGGTACCGCACAAAAAGACACCGTCGGTACCCATATCCACCGGCCGCAGTTTGACATGAGCCTCAATAAAATAGCCTTCGGAATTGCGATTGAGTTTCATCACATTGCTGACATCTTCGGTGTCGCTGGGATATACGCCGGCACTCAGGGTCAGAAGGTCTGCCCCGATTTCGATGTTTCTTTGAAGCACATGGTCTTTTACGGTAACCAGAACACCGTCATCGGATGCTCCGACTGTCGGTGGATTGTCTCTGTCAAAGCGAATAAAAATCACGCCCTGTTTTCTGGCCTCGGTGTAGTAGTCTTCCAGCAATCCGTAGGTGCGTATATCTCTGTAAAGAATGAAAACCTGAGCATCAGGATTTTGCTTTTTGATATCCAGTGCGTTTTTAACAGCGCTCTGGCAGCAAATTTTTGAGCAGTTAGGTCTTTCTTCATTTCTGGAGCCCACACATTGAATCATCACAACCGTTTCAAGGTCTGCTGCACCTTGCTGGGCCAGCCTGTCACCGAGTTCCACCTGTGTGACAACGCGTTTATCCTCGCCATAAAGAAATTCTTTCGGGGTGTATTCTCTGGCACCGGTGGCGACAATAATAACCCCATGGTTAATTTCGCGGGTGTCTTCACCGCCGTTGATATCCACCCTGGTGGCAAAATTTCCCTGGAAACCTTCAAAATCCACCACAGCGGCGTTTGTGAGCACTTCGATTTTTTCTTCTGAAGCCACCCGGGCGTTAAGTTTTTCCAAATAAGCCTTAATATCACCCCCCTCGATGGTATGATAGAGTTTTCTGGCCATACCACCCAGCTGCCCTTCCTTTTCTATGAGGGTTGATTCAAAGCCCTGTTTTGCCAGATCGAGGGCGGCGTTCATACCTGCAATGCCACCTCCCAAAACAAGCGCTCTTTTGTTAACGGGAATAACTTTGCCTCTTAGCGGCTTTAGAGTGACTGACCTTGCCACAGCCATACGAACCAGATCCTTGGCCTTTTCCGTGGCCAGTTCAGGATTGTTGGCGTGTACCCATGAATCCTGATTGCGGATATTGGCCATTTCAAACAAATACCGGTTTAATCCGCAGGCCTCCAGTGTTTCCATGAACATGGGCGCATGGGTTTTAGGGCTGCAGGAAGCAACTACCACGCGGTTCAACTTTTCTTCTTTGATTTTTTCCTTAATGATTTCCTGGGTGTCCTGGCTGCACGTAAACAGGTTGTTGGCTGTGAAAACAACGCCGGGAAGCTTTTCGGCATAATCCTGAACAGC
This sequence comes from Desulfobacteraceae bacterium, assembly GCA_007127235.1. Classification (GTDB taxonomy): domain Bacteria; phylum Desulfobacterota; class Desulfobacteria; order Desulfobacterales; family SKZT01; genus SKZT01. The sequence continues at coordinate 22,089 of SKZT01000299.1, read as the reverse complement.
TGGAACATCTACAACCCCGGCAATGTTAATACCGCAGTTGCAGACAAAAACGCCGATTCTGGGTTCCTGTCCTTCAATGTCAATTTCATCGGGCAGCTCGATCGTTTTGATATCGGTACCTCTGGCTTCCGCAATTTCAGCGCCTGCAAGGCTGGCGGCTGCACTGGCTTCAGTGACTGATGCCGGAATATCTTTCGGACCCTGGAAAATACCACATGTATAGACACCCTTACGGGATGAGGCTACCGGAGTGAAAGGATCCGTCTCCACAAATTTGTGCTTGTTTATCTCGATACCCAATCGCTTGGCCATCTCCAAGGAAGAATCCGGAACTTCAAGACCTACGGAGAGAACCACCATGTTGAACGTTTCTTCCTGCATCGCTCCGGTTTCATCCGCATATTTTAAAATCAGGTCCCGGGTTTCGGGATCTTCCGTAATCGAATGAATCCTGGATTTCACGAACCGGATTTGTTCGCGGTCTCTGGCACGGTTGTAGTAAAGTTCATAGTCCTTGCCGAAAGAACGAATATCCATATAGAAAATGGAGCAGTCAAGATTGCCGCCTGAATGTTCCTTTGCAATCATGGCATCCTTGATGGCGTACATACAGCAGACCGATGAGCAATAAGTGTTACCGCACTTATTGGTGTCTCTTGATCCGACACACTGAAGCCAGGCAATTTTTTCGGGCTCTTTGTGATCCGATGGCCTGACCAGATGTCCCATTGTGGGGCCTGAAGCACTCAAAATACGTTCAAATTCGAGGCTGGTCATTACGTTGGGATTTTTCTTGTAAAGGTAAAGATTTTCGAGTGGTTCAGGATCATACGGCTTGGCACCCGAAGAAAGGATGACTGAGCCAATATTGATTTCTTTGGTTTCAGGTTTTTGCTCATGGTCGACAGCCTCTGCCAGGCAGGCTTCAACACACTGATAACATTCCGAACAGACACCGCATTTGAGACATCGATCCGCTTCAATTTTGGCTTCTTCCTCGTTATATCCGTAAGAGACTTCAAGAAAATTGCACTCACGACCTTCGGGATTAAGGCATCTGACTTTGACCCGGTCTTTTTTAACTTCATCAAATACATCCGGCTTGACATATTCCCAGTTCTGCTCGCGGCCCTCTTTTAAGTCCATGCCGTTGATGTAGCGATGGATGCTTTCGGCGGCTTCCTTGCCACACCACACTGCATCCACAACGGATTTGGGTCCATAATAAGCATCACCGCCGGCAAATACCCATTCAATCGGTGTCTGGAATGTTACCGGATCGGCTTCCAAACCGCCGGGTCTTGATACGGCGATTCCCTGCTCTTTGATACCCTCGAGGTTAGTGCTTTGTCCAATGGAAATGATTATCGTATCACCAAAAAACGGCTGGCAGACATCTTCATCATATTGAGGACTGAATCGGCCTTCTTCATCAAATACTGCCGTGCAGGTTTTAAACTCAATTCCGGATACTTTTTTGTTTTTGTCGATGAAAAAATTCTTGGGACCAAAGCTGTTGACAATCTTGATTTCGCCTTCAAGGGCTTCTTCAATTTCATGTTCCCAGGCAGGCATTTCTTCACGTCTTTCAAGACAAATCAGGGTGACATTTTCAGCGCCCAGGCGTTTGGCTGTCAAAGCGACGTCAATGGCAACGTTTCCACCGCCCACAACGATGACATCTTTTCCTATTTCAACCTTTTTTCCCATGGCTGCATCGCGCAGAAAATCGACCCCCTGCAAAACACCTTCGGCATCTTCATTCTCAACCCCCAGGTTTCTGCCGCCATGAAGGCCGATCGCCATGTATACCGCGGAATAACCATCTTTTTTGAGACTGTCCAAGGTAATGTCTTTTCCAAAGGTTACGCCGCATTTAATTTCGGCTCCCATCTTTTCTATTACCTGGATTTCGCCTGCCAGAATATCTCTGGGCAGACGGTATTCGGGAATACCCACACGCATCATGCCGCCGGGCTCAGGCAGTTTTTCAAATATGGTTACCTGATAGCCTTCCTGAAGCAGATAGTAAGCTGTAGTCAGACCTGCAGGGCCTGATCCGATGATGGCGACTTTTTCATCACGTTTTTCAGCGGTAATTTCGGGAACATGATATTCACCCCGTCCTCTTTCGTAATCCGCCAGGAACCGGTGCAGTTCCCTGATTGCCAGAGGTTGGTCCACTTCGTTGCGGGTGCACTCGCCTTCACATGGATGATGGCATACACGTCCACAAATGCCGGGAAAGGGGTGGTCCTGTTTGAAAAGTTTCAACGCCTCGTCATATTTGCCCTCATTGATGAGTGCAATATAACCCTGAATACTCACGTGGGCAGGACAGGTAGCCTTGCAAGGGGCGGTGCCTGTTTTGGTAATACCGAAAGCTCCGGGTATTGCCTGGGGATATTGTTTAAAGATGGCTTTACGCTCGGAGAGACCTTCATCGTATTCATTGGGAAGGGAAATAGGGCAGACCTTCATGCATTCGCCGCAGCTTGTGCATTTGGAAAGGTCTACGAAACGGGGTTTCTGGTTTACTTTCGCAATGAAGTTTCCGGGTTCGCCTTCGAGATCCAGAAGTTCAGCATTGGTTAAAAGCTCAATGTTCAGGTGCCGGCCGACCTCGACCAGTTTGGGTGAGATGACTCACATGGCACAGTCATTGGTTGGAAATGTCTTGTCCAACTGGGACATTATTCCGCCGATTGCGGAGGATTTTTCTACGAGGTAGACGTAATAACCGGATTCTGCCAGATCGAGGGATGCCTGCATACCCGCTATACCGGCTCCCACAACCATGACCGACCCGCTTGTTTTCTTTGTGTCAGATCCCATTGATCACTCCTTGAAAAGAGATTGTTTACGGGTTTTAAGGTTCAGCTGCCTTTACCAACAAGGGTTTTAGCCTCGAACCAACCCAAATTTAAATATGAATAAAATGTTTTTAATAAATTAATGGCATAATATGCTCATCAAAAATAAAAAATCAAAATTAAATAAGACCCTGTTAATATATTTGAAACGTATGAAATCTATCAAATATGAAAATTCCAAATCGGACTTTTTAGCACAGTTGTTGACAAAGTTCAAGGAAAATGAAATTGCAAAAAGGAAAAGTTAATAAAATTGTATGGGTTTGTTTTTTCTGCGGAACAAAATTTTGCTGATTATTCTTTAATTATCGTGTATATTAAACGCTTTTTTAACATAAGGGACATGGCAAGAAAGAAAAAATGATTTCAATACCCGATAAACTCAGAGAGGATTTTCAAAACCGGTGGGAGGCTTTTGAAAAGTCTACAGAGGATTTGAAACAAAAACCGTGGGAAGAACCTGATATTTTAAAGGAACTCAGATGGGTTTTTACCCTCAGCAATTTTGTGGCCGAAACTTTTACCAGAAATCCGGATTTGCTGGTGGATTTAATATTGAGCGGTGATTTGCGCCGTAATTATCCTTATCAAGCATACCCAAATAAGCTGGAAAAAGTTCTGTCCATGGTCAAGGATGAATCGGATTTGAACCGCATTTTGCGGAAGTTTCGGAAACGGGAGATGGTTCGTATTGCATGGCGTGATCTTATCGGGCTGTCAGGTCTTTCGGAAACCATGAAGGATTTGACTTCTTTGGCGGTGGCCGTGATAAACCAGACGCTTTCAATACTGTACCACTGGCAGTGTGACCGTTTTGGCAAACCGTTTTCTTCGGACGGAAAACAGCAGTTTCCGGTTGTTGTTGCAATGGGAAAGCTTGGAGCCGAAGAGCTGAATTTTTCGTCGGATATCGATCTGATTTTTGCTTACCCGGATGCGGGTCAAAGCCACGGAACTGCCAAAAGCATTACCAATGATGAATTTTTTGCACGCTTTTTCCGCCGGTTAATTGGGGTATTGGGGCAAGTTACGGTGGATGGGCCATTGTATCGCGTGGATATAAGGCTTCGGCCTTACGGTGAAAACGGGCCCATTGTTATGAATTTTGAGTCCATGGAGACTTACTATGAAAGCCAGGGAAGAGAATGGGAGAGGTATGCATGGATCAAGGGGCGTTGTATTGCGGGAGATATGGATGCTGGAAACCGGCTGCTGAAAACTTTGAAACCCTTCATCTACCGCCGTTATCTGGATTATGGTGCTTTTGAATCTTTGCGGAGCATGAAGCAGATGATCGCCATGGAAATCGCAAAAAAAGGAATGCAGGATAATATTAAACTGGGGCGCGGCGGTATCCGGGAAATCGAATTTTTTGGTCAGGCTTTTCAACTGATTCGCGGAGGGGTGATTCCCGAACTTCAGGAGCAAAAAATCCGGGTAGTTCTAAAAATATTGGTCAGGGAAAACATTATTTCCCAAAACACCTGTGACCAATTATTATCTTCATATGAATTTTTAAGAAACGTTGAACATCGACTTCAGGAGTTTTCTGACCGCCAGACCCATCAAATTCCCTCGGATACTTCAGACAGGCTTCGTCTGGCTTTATCCATGGGTTTTGATGAACCCCGGGCTTTTTTTCAATCCCTGACCACTACCCAGGAAATTGTTCATTCACATTTTTCGGGTCTTCTGGAACCGGTTGAAGAACAACCGAAAAATCAAGCACATACCCCTGATGAAAAAAAACTTACGGAAAACCTCGAATCCGTGTGGCTGGAGTTTGCCGCTAAAGAACAAGCTGCGAAAACATTAGCAGAAGCAGGTTTCCGGGATGCGGAAAAAGTATTAAAACAATTGGAGTATTTCCGGAACGATTCGGAAACCAGAGCTCTGAGTCCAACGGGAAGACAGCGTATCGATAAATTATTGCCCATACTTTTGAAAGCCGCAGGGCGGTCGGAGTATCCCGAACTGGTGCTTCAGCGAATATTGGAGCTGGTTCAGGTCATACAAAGGCGATCCTGCTATATTGCCCTGCTGCTGGAAAACCGTGATGCACTGACACATCTTATTCATCTGGCCATTGCAAGTCCCTGGATAATCTCTTTTATATCCCGTCACCCGCCGCTTCTGGATGAACTTCTGGACCCACGCACATTGTATGTTCCACCCTCCAGAGAGGAACTCCAACTGGAAATTCGCCAAAAAATGGCTTCTTTATCAGACAACGAGCTGGAATACCAGATTGAAACCTTATGTATTTTCAAACAGGTTAACACGTTACGGGTTGCCGCCGCAGATGTCACCGGGGCACTTCCTCTCATGAAAGTCAGTGACCACCTTTCTTATATTGCCGAAACCATATTGAATGAAGTTTTGGATATCTCATGGCGATACCTGACAGCAAAACATGGCCATCCCGATTGCCGGCTCCAGGCGGACTCCTGCGACAGAGGGTTTGCAGTGGTGGCATATGGAAAACTGGGCGGGTTGGAACTGGGCTATTCCAGCGATATTGATCTGGTTTTTTTGCACCCGGGAACCCGGGAGCAAACACAAAGCCACAAAAAACCCATAGACAGCACCCAATTTTTTGCACGTCTCGGACAAAGAGTCCTTAACTTTTTGTCTTCCCATACCCGGGCGGGATTTCTTTACGAGGTTGATATGCGGCTCAGGCCCAACGGCGGTTCCGGGGTGCTGGTCAGCCAGATCGATGCCTTTGCCGATTATCAAAAAAAAGATGCCTGGACCTGGGAACACCAGGCCATGGTTCGTGCCAGAGCCGTTGCCGGAGATAATGCTTTGATGACACGCTTTGAAAAAACGCGTAAAGATATTCTAACCATGCCCCGGAATCGAAAGCAGCTCCGCGATGATGTGTGCCGGATGCGGGAACGAATGCGCCGGGAACACCTCAAAATTCTACCGGAAAAATTTGACCTGAAACAAGCCCCCGGCGGCATGGTGGATATCGAATTTATCGTACAATACCTGGCATTGCTGCACGCATGTGAATACCCCGAAATTGTTCGCTGGAGTGATAATGTGCGTATTCTCAATGCACTAAATCGCACAGGTATCATGGATGACCAGACCGCCCATGTTCTACGGGATGGCTATTTGACTTACCGTGCCATGGCCCATCGGCTAAGCCTTCAAAATAATAGCGCCGTGGTGGAAAAAAACCGGTTTTCCAGACTTCAGAAAGCCATTATGAAAATTTGGAAACATTTTTTGGGAAGGTAATTTTTAGATGGCTTGGAAATTGCAGAAATTTGGAGTGCGAAAGCTGTGCTTTCGCATTTTTTTGCGCAAACACAGCGTTCTCACTCCTTTTTTCAATCATCATTTTCATGTGGCTGAAATTTTTTGTTACTTTTTTGTAAGAATAAGGTTACAGTTTTGTTAAATTTAATCGAGGAGATAAATATATGTGCCGATTGTTTGCCATAACCAGTGAGGAGCCGCTTTCCCCCATGATAGCCATAGATGCTTTGAATGTGATGAAAGAAGGCCATGATGGTTCCGGAGTTGGTTTGTTTATGCGTGATCTTGCCGGTCCGTTCGAAGATATGAAAGATGCTCCGGTGCTTTCGGGTATTTTTACGGAATCCGGCTTGCGGCGTTTGGACAGGCATATGATGGACATCGGTTTTATGACCAAGTTTAAGATGTCCATCAAAGTTGCCAAGACACCGCCGGCAGGGGTTCCTAAACGGGCGATTTATTTGATTCGGGCTTATGAATTGCCCGAAGAATGGGATCAGTACGGTCAGGAAAAGATCTATGAAAAACTTGTAGAAACGCGTCTTCAACTTCGCCGGATGGGTGAGGAGGAAAATGACATGATTGTATTTTCTTTCTGGCCCGATGTGATTATGATCAAAGAGATTGGTGACCCAATGGCGGTTGCCAAGCATCTTCAGTTGGACAGAAAGGATTTGCGGGCCAGGATTATTATGGCCCAGGGAAGACAAAATACCAACTATGCCATCAATTTGTATGCGTGCCATCCGTTTTTCCTTCGTGGGTTTTCCACCATGACCAATGGGGAAAATACGGCCTTTGTGCCCATTAAAGAGTATTTAAGTTCCAGAGGATATCCGGGATATATGGGTTATCAGTCAGACTCGGAAGTGTTTACGCATATTTTGCATTATATGCATAAAAAGCTCAGGCTGGGATTGGAATCCTATAAACACATTATTACCCCTCTTCAGGATGACGATCTGGAAAAGCATCCTGATGGGGATTTTCTTCGTTATTTAAAGCGCTGTTGCCGCAAACTGATTATCGATGGGCCCAATTGTGTTATAGGGTGTATTCCTGACCACACTTTGTTTATGGTGCAGGACAGGAAAAAACTTCGACCGGGCGTTGTGGGAGGCAGGCCCGGGATGTTTGCATTTTCATCTGAAATATGCGGTTTGGATGCGTCTATCGAAGACCGTGATAAAAGCAAGGATTTCCAACCCATGTATCTTGACATGGCCGTTGTTGGACCTGATCGACAGGAGGTTAAAATATGCCGTCAAACGCAGCCATTACACCATCTACATTAAGCGTCAAGGATTTTGCCTGGCAAATTCTGTGGAATAAAGAAAAATGCACTCTTTGCGGCCAATGTACGGCCGTATGTCCGGTGCATGCCATAGAGCTGGGAGTTTTTCGGAAGCGAGTTGTGGAAACTTCTTTGAACCTGAGTGAAAAGTCCTCGGCGTTTTACAAGGTGTACAACGGCATCCGTCAGAGGACCGATCCGGCATATGCTTGTATCGGATGTGCTACGTGCACCATGGTATGCCCTAATGATGCCATCATTCCCATGAAAACCGATGAAACGGACAAGTTGAAATTTCATGTCAATCGTGGGGGAACACCAAGGAGCAGGGGAGGGCGGCGTAATGTTTCCGAAGGTATTCTGGACCAAATCAAATTTATTCGTATCTCCATGTTGACTGACCCGGCATTGGATGCCGGTCGCCACGAGTTTGAATTGAGAACGCTTCTTGGGCGGGTTCTCGCCCCCGAAGAACAGCTGAAAGCGTTGCAAACCAATGGATGGATTCCACCTGTGCGTGAAATTTATCCGTTGATTATTGGTGCCATGTCTTTTGGCGCGTTATCTCCCCCCATGTGGGAGGGGCTTCAGATGGGAGTGGCTTATCTGAATGAGGAACTCAAAATGCCGGTGCGCATGTGTACCGGTGAGGGAGGCTGTCCGCCGAGATTGTTGCGAAGCCGGTTTTTAAAATATGTGATTTTGCAGATTGCCAGCGGTTATTTTGGTTGGGATGAAATTATCCATGCGATTCCGGAAATGAAAGTGGATCCGTGTGCGATAGAAATAAAATACGGTCAGGGTGCAAAACCGGGTGATGGCGGGTTGTTGATGTGGTACAAGGTTAACGAGCTTATTGCTGCAATCAGGGGAGTTCCTGCGGGGGTAAGTCTTCCCAGTCCTCCGACACACCAGACCAAGTATTCCATTGAAGAGTCCGTGGCGAAAATGATCCAGTCCATGTATATGGCATGGGGATTCCGGGTGCCTGTTTATCCTAAAATTTCAGGGACATCCACGGCGATGGCGGTTTTGAATAATCTGTCCAGGAATCCATATGCGGCCGGGCTGACCATCGATGGTGAAGACGGGGGTACCGGTGCAGCATACAATGTTTCCATGAATCACATGGGACATCCCATTGCCACGAATATTCGGGATGCCTATACGACCCTTTGTGCTATCGGCATGCAAAATGAAATACCCTTGTTTGCCGGCGGTGGTATCGGGAAAAACGGCAATTTGGCTGCTAATGCTGCAGCCCTTATAATGCTGGGAGCAAGTGGCGTTCATATTGGCAAATACATTATGCAGGCTGCAGCCGGATGTGTGGGGTCGGAGTCGGACCGGTGCAATGTTTGCAATATCGGGCAGTGTCCTAAAGGAATTACGTCTCAGGATCCGCGGCTTTACCGTCGGTTGGATATGGAAAAAGTGGCAGAACGTGTGGTGGATGTATATTTAAGTTTTGATACCGAGCTTAAAAAAATCGTGGCTCCCCTGGGAAGGTCGACGTCTTTACCTATTGGCATGTCCGATGCTCTGGGTATCAGTGATCATGCGGCGGCACAGCGATTGGCTATTAAATACGTGGTATAGGTAAACAGGAGATGTTCCATGCAGGATAAGCAGTTTTATGTGATTTCAGGAAAAGAGAACCAGATAAGAATCGATTCCCGTCTTTTGGAGGAAAAGATTCAGGATGCTGTCATTCACGGTCATAGATATATTGAAGTTGAAGCCTTTGGGCAGCACGGTATCGGAGGACGTTTATGGAAAGCGGGAAACGATACGGTCCATATCAAGGTGAGTGGTCATCCGGGTCAGCGTGCGGGTTCCATGGGCTTTCCAAACACTTTTATAGAAGTAATGGGACCGGCCTCTGACGATGTGGGATGGTTAAATGGGGGAGCTAAAATCGTGGTTCATGGCCATGCCGGAAACGGAGTTGCAAACGCCATGGCCCAGGGAAAAATTTACATAGCGGGAAATATTGGTTCCAGGGGGATGACCATGACGAAGGCCAATCCGAGATTTGATCCCCCGGAGTTATGGGTTTTAGGCTCGGTGGGAGATTATTTTGGAGAGTTCATGGCCGGAGGTATTGCGGTTATTTGTGGTGTGGAGCCTCAAACTCCTGATAATGTGCTTGGTTACCGTCCATTTGTGGGTATGGTGGGGGGTAAAGTGTATTTTCGGGGGCCTCATGGCGGATACAGCCAGGCGGATACCAAAACCGTTCCCATTGAGGATGATGAATGGAAATGGCTGACGGCTCATCTGAGGATATTTTTAGATAGAATCAGACGCCCGGAGCTTTTTGAAACCCTTTCAAATCGAAACGAGTGGCAGCTATTGGCTGCCAGAAGCCCCATGGAAAGGTTTTCCCATCAGAGACGTTCAATGGCCTCTTTCAAGGTTGAGGTATGGGACAAGGAGTTGGGAGGCGGAGGGATGATCGGAGATCTAACCAGCATGGATCGTAGTCCAATCCCTTTGATTGTTACCGGTGAACTCAGGCGTTTTGTGCCTGTCTGGGAGAACCGTAAATTTGCCGCACCGTGCGAAGCATCCTGTCCTACGGGCATTCCGGTTCAGGATCGCTGGCGCCTTGTCCGTGAAGGACGAGTGGATGAAGCTGTGGACCTGGCATTGTCTTACACTCCTTTTCCGGCGACCGTATGCGGGTATCTTTGTCCCAATCTGTGCATGCAGTCTTGTACCCGCCAGAGTGCAAGCATGCCCCCGGTGGATATTGCCCAACTGGGAAAATCAAGTATTGACGCCAAACTTCCTGAATTGCCGCCCATGTCCGGGAAAAAAATTGCAGTGATCGGAGGCGGTCCCTCCGGAATATCTGTTGCCTGGCAGTTGCGGAAAAAGGGTCACGAACCGGTCATATATGACATGTCTGAGGCTCTTGGAGGTAAAATCGGTTCCATGATTCCTGAAAACAGAATACCCAGAGAAGTTGTGGAAAAGGAGTTGGAGCGCATACGGCGAGCACTTCCTCATGTCCATCTTCGGCAAAGGCTTGAAAAGGACGAATTGGAAAGATTTCAGTATGACTATGACTTTGTGGTTATTGCGGCCGGTGCCCAAAAACCCCGAATGTTACCGGTACCGGGAAAGGAAAGACTGGTTACCGCCAATGATTTTTTGATAAAAGCAAAATCAGGTAAAGCAAAGGTGGGAAAGCGTGTGGTGATTATCGGAGCGGGTAATGTTGGATGTGATGTTGCCACCGAGGCCCACCGGCTTGGGGCCGAAGACATCACTTTGATTGATATTCAAAAACCCTTGTCTTTTGGAAAAGAGCGGGATGAAGCCGAGGCAGTAGGGGCTAAATTTAAATGGCCATGTTTTACCAAAGAAATAACCCAGGAGGGCGTTGTTTTAAATTCCGGTGAGATTTTACCGGCGGACAACGTTTTTATTTCCATTGGAGATGTCCCTGATTTGGAGTTTCTTCCGGAAACAGTGGCTGTTAAAGATGGTTATATCGTTGTTAATGAATACTACCAGACTACAAATCCAAAAATTTTTGCCATCGGCGATGCGGTCAAACCGGGACTTCTCACTGATGCTATCGGGGCCGGCAGGAAAGCGGCAAAAGCCATTTGCGAAATTTTTGAAGGAAAACGTCCTGCAGGAGACACACGCCGCATGATTGACAAAGCCCGGATCTCACTGGAATATTTTGATCCCCGGATCACCGGTTTTGATAATGTCAGCCAATGCGGATCTCAATGTTCTTCCTGCGGAGCATGCCGTGATTGCGGCATTTGTGAAACCATCTGTCCGCAGGCAGCTATCAGCAGAAAATCTCTTGAGCCTGAAAGCGAAAATTTATCCGTAGGAATTGATTATGAGTATGTGGTTGATGAAAACCGATGTATCGGGTGTGGTTTTTGCACCGGAGTTTGCCCTTGCGGTATATGGAATCTGATGGAAAACGATCCCATGGTCTAAAACCGTTTATAAATCAATAGATTGACAATTAACTACGGTTTGAATATAAGGTTGAATTTTTACATTGGCATTGATGGAAAATTGAATGATCGGGTTTTTGCCAGAAGTTTTGAAAATGGTTGAGATGTGAATAAAATGAAAGCGTTATTGGTTCTTGAGGATGGAAAAACCTTTTCCTGCCGAAGTTTCACCGGTCATGGTGAAACGTGGGGTGAGGTGGTTTTCAATACAAGTATGACCGGTTATCAGGAGGTTCTTACGGACCCTTCCTACCGGGGACAAATGGTTATGATGACTTATCCGCTGATTGGCAACTATGGGGTCAGCTACGAGGATATCGAATCAGACCGGATTCAGGTGGCGGCTTTTCTGGTGCGTGAATACCAGCAGTTTCCCAATAATTACCGGTCTGTATCTACCCTGGCGGATTATTTGAAGTCCTATGGTATCCTTGGTCTGGAACAACTGGATACCCGTGCACTGACCCGGCATATTCGAACCCGGGGAGCCATGCGCGCCATTGCATCCACCCAGGATCTCGATCCGGCCTCGTTGTTGAAAAGGGTGAAGGACACACCGTCCATGCAGGGAAGGGATCTGGCCAGTGTGGTGAGCACCCGAAAACCATACCGGTGGGTCGAACAAAAACCCGTCCTTTTAGATTCCCGACAACCCCTGACAGATTCTGTCTGGCAATATCGTGGAGAAAAAAAGTCAGTTGTCGCCTTTGATTACGGTATCAAATACAACATTTTGCGGCATCTTGATAAAATCGGCTGTGAAGTCATTGTATTGCCGGGGGGTACCGACAGTAAAACCGTCAAGGCCATGGCCCCGGATGGCATATTTATCTCAAATGGTCCCGGAGATCCTGAACCGTTAAAGTATGCTGTGGAAACCATTCAGGGGTTGCTGGATTATCGTCCCATCTTTGGCATCTGTCTTGGAATTCAGCTGATGGGGCAGGCCTTGGGCGCTACGACCTTCAAGCTGAAATTCGGTCATCGGGGCGCAAATCAGCCGGTTAAAAACCTGATAACCGGACGGGTTGAGATTACTTCCCAAAACCATGGTTTTGCGGTCAACATCAATAGTCTGAATTCCAATGAAGTTGAAATCACCCATATCAATTTAAATGACAACACCCTTGAAGGATTCAGGCACAGGACACTTCCGCTTTTTGCCGTACAGTATCATCCGGAAGCCTCGCCCGGACCTCATGATGCTTCATACTTGTTTGCAGAATTCAAGAAGTTGATGACATAACAATTGTTAATTATCTAACCCAATATTAAGAAAAACAATTATGCCCAAACGCACGGATATTCATAAAATTTTAATTATCGGGGCCGGACCCATTATTATTGGTCAGGCCTGCGAGTTTGACTATTCAGGGACCCAAGCCTGCAAAGCCCTGAAGGAAGAAGGCTTTGAAATCATTCTGGTCAACAGCAATCCCGCCACCATCATGACGGATCCTGAGATGGCACACCGGACATACATAGAGCCGGTGACGGCGAAATCGGTGGCCATGATTATCGAACGTGAACGCCCTGATGCGTTGCTTCCGACCCTGGGGGGCCAGACCGGCTTGAACACTGCCATCGAAGTGGCCGAAATGGGGGTTTTGGATAAATTCAAGGTGGAGATGATCGGAGCAAACATCGAGGCGATCCAAAAAGCCGAAGACCGTGATCTTTTCAAGCGTGCCATGGAAAAAATCGGGCTGAGCTGCTCCAAAAGCGGCATTGCCACTACCATGGAAAAATCGCGTGAGATAGCTTCAGAGATTGGTTTCCCGATTATTATCCGGCCAAGTTTTACATTGGGGGGCACCGGAGGTGGCGTTGCGTACAATGCCGAAGACCTGGAATTGCTTGCAAAAGCCGGTCTTGATGCCAGCATGAACAATCAGATTCTGCTTGAAGAGTCCGTTTTGGGGTGGAAAGAATACGAGCTGGAAGTCATGAGGGATCACAGCGACAATGTGGTCATAATTTGTTCCATTGAAAATGTGGATCCCATGGGTGTTCATACCGGAGACAGTATTACCGTGGCGCCGGCACAGACGCTGAGCGATCATGAATATCAGCTGATGCGGGATGCCTCCATTGCTATCATGCGTGAGATCGGAGTTGACACGGGTGGTTCCAATGTGCAGTTTGCGGTAGATCCCAATACCGGTGAAATGATTGTTGTGGAAATGAACCCGAGGGTGTCGAGAAGTTCCGCGCTTGCATCCAAGGCAACCGGCTTTCCCATTGCAAAGATTGCAGCAAAACTGGCGGTGGGTTATACCCTCGATGAAATTTCCAATGATATAACCGGAGAAACCCTGGCATCTTTTGAGCCGGCCCTTGATTATTGTGTGGTAAAAATTCCTCGGTGGACCTTTGAAAAGTTTCCCGAAACACCTGACTTGCTGACCACTGCCATGAAATCCGTGGGAGAAACCATGGCCATTGGACGAACGTTCAAGGAAGCTCTCCAGAAAGGACTTCGTTCCCTTGAAATTGGACGTTCAGGACTTGGGGCTGATGGAAAAGAGATTCCGGGTATTGAAAATCCCGAAGGCGATTTACTTTCCTTGTCTGCAATTAAACAAAAGCTGGCGGTACCAAACTCCCAGCGCATTTTTTTTCTTCGCCATGCATTGTTGAAAGGCATGGATATCGATGACATCTATAAATTGACGGGCATCGATCCCTGGTTTCTTTATCAGATCCGTCAAATTGTCGATATGGAAAAAGAGATCAAAGAAACCGGGGGAAATTTTTCAGATGAGTTTCTGCGCCAGGCCAAGTCGTTTGGCTTTTCAGACATTCAGCTGGGATTTTTGACCGATACTTCCGAGGATGACATCAAAGCCCGCCGAAAAAAAATCGGGTTACGACCTGTCTATAAACTGGTGGATACATGTGCCGCTGAGTTTGAAGCGGCGACACCTTATTATTATTCGACTTATGAAGTGGAAGACGAAGCGCGGGTATCGGACAGGAAGAAAGTGATGATTCTGGGTGGAGGTCCCAACAGAATAGGGCAGGGAATCGAGTTTGATTACTGCTGTGTTCATGCCTCTTTTGCTCTCCGTGAAGAGGGTGTGGAAAGTATCATGGTCAACAGCAATCCCGAGACGGTCAGTACCGACTATGATACATCGGACAAGCTTTACTTTGAGCCTTTGACAAAGGAAGATGTGCTTCACATTGTTGAGAGTGAAAAGCCCGATGGAATTATCGTACAGTTCGGAGGGCAAACGCCTTTGAATTTGTCCACGTTGCTTCATAAGGAGGGTGTGCCCATTATTGGTACTCAGCCCGAGAGTATCGATCGGGCGGAAGACCGCCGGCTTTTTCAGAGCATGCTTAAAAAACTCGGTTTAATTCAGCCTGCCAATGGTACAGCAATGACTTTCGAAGAAGCGCTGATTGTGGCTCAAACCATTGGTTATCCCGTGATTGTGCGACCATCATATGTACTCGGCGGGCGGGCCATGAAAATTGTTTACAATCCTGAAGAATTGGGTAAATTTATAAGGCAGGCCATTTCAGCTTCCACCGGGCATCCGGTTTTGATCGATAAGTTTCTGGAAGATGCTCTGGAGCTGGATGTGGATGCCATCTCCGATGGTGAGATGACAATAATTGGCGGAATTATGGAACATATCGAGGAGGCGGGAATCCATTCGGGAGATTCAGCCTGTGTGATCCCGCCATACAGTATTTCAGGAAAAATGCTCCAGGAAGTGGCTGAAGCTACCAAGGCCATGGCAAAAGAATTGAATGTGGTTGGTTTGATGAATGTTCAATATGCTGTAAAGGGAAATGATTTGTTTGTTTTGGAAGTCAACCCGCGAGCCTCACGAACCATTCCCTTTGTCAGCAAAGCCACCGGTGTTCCTCTGGCTAAGCTTGCCACCAAAGTAATGCTGGGCAGAAAGCTTAAAGATTTGGGTTTTGACCGTCAAATTTTGCCGGGACATATTTCTGTTAAAGAAGCTGTGCTTCCCTTTGATCGTTTTCCGGATGTGGACACGCTTTTGGGACCCGAGATGAAATCTACGGGAGAGGTCATGGGAATTGATAGGGATCTGGGCATTGCCTATGCAAAAGCCCAATTTGGTGCCAGGCAGCAGCTCCCTGTTGAGGGAAACATTTTCATAAGTGTTAATGACAATCATAAACAGGCGGTACTTCCGGTCGCTGCGCAATTTCATAAACTTGGTTTCAATATTGTGGCCACCGGCGGGACTTCAAAATTTTTAAGATCAAACGGTGTTGAGGCCCGGATGATCAACAAGGTGTCCATGGGGCGGCCCCATGTGGTGGATGCCATTACAAACGGTGAAATACAGCTTGTGATCAACACCGGGAAGGGAGATGATGCCAGACGGGACGGATACCATATACGGAGGACCGCTTTGAAATTTCAGCTTCCCTATACCACGACCCTTGCCGGAGCAACAGCCATTTGTAAAGGAATCACGGCTTTAAAAAAAGAAGGAAAAATCACAGTTAGAACTCTTCAGGAATATCATGACGATATTAATTAACAAGGAATATAATAATGACGGAATTTGACAAACCTCGTGAAGCGTGCGGTATATTCGGTGTTCACGGGCATCCTGAATCAGAGAAGCTCACTTATTTCGGACTTTATGCGCTTCAGCATCGCGGGCAGGAGAGCGCAGGCATTGCCGTGGTACAGGATGGCAACATTGTGTCTCATAAAGGAATGGGGCTGGTTTCGGATGTTTTTATCGAAGACCATCTGGATCAGCTTCGTGGATCAACAGCAATTGGTCATGTGCGATACTCCACTACCGGCAGTTCCATATTGAATAATGCTCAGCCTTTTGTGGTTCATCACCGGAACAGATCATATGCGGTCGCCCATAATGGAAACCTGGTCAATGCGCATACATTGAAAAAGGAGCTGGAAGAAGCCGGGTCCATTTTTCAAACCACCATGGACAGCGAAATTTTGCTCCACCTTTTTGTCAAAAATTTAAACCATGGTTTCGAAGGATCGCTCATTAAAACCGTTGAGCGCTTAAAGGGAGCATTTTCTTTTGTGATGCTTACCAACAAGGGTGAAATTATCGGAATCAAGGATCCTAATGGATTCCGTCCTTTGTGCCTCGGTAATTTGAATGGTCATTACATTCTGGCCTCGGAGTCCTGTGCCCTTGACCTGGTTCAGGCTGAGCTGATCCGTGAATTAGATCCGGGAGAAATTGTCATTATCGGTGATAAAGGGGTCAAAAGTATTAAAACATCCATTAAACCGGTGCGAACTTTTTGCATTTTTGAATTCATTTATTTTGCACGCCCTGATAGCACCATTTTTGGAAAAAATGTCTATCAGGTCAGAAAGGCCCATGGAAAGCGCTTGGCCAAAGAATCACCGGTAGATGCCGATCTGGTCATGCCGTTTCCGGACTCCGGCAATTATGCAGCCCTGGGTTATCATGAGCAGTCAGGTATTCCATTTGAAATTGGCATGATTCGCAATCACTATGTTGGAAGAACTTTTATTCAACCTTCTCAGCATATGCGGGAGTTCGGAGTGCGTGTCAAGCTGAATCCCGTCAGGGATCTGTTAAAGGGAAAAGACATCATTATAATTGAAGATTCAATTATAAGGGGAACCACTGCCAAAACCCGTGTCAAAGCCCTCAGGGAACTGGGTGTCAAGCATATTCATATGCGTGTGGCCGGCCCCCCCCATCGGCATCCGTGTCATTATGGAATCGATTTTTCAACACGTGGTGAGTTAATTGCTTCAAGCAAAACTGTGGAAGAACTGGGACGGTATCTCGGGTTGGATTCACTGGCATATTTAAGCCTCAAAGGTCTGCTGGAATCAACGGGCTTTGAAAATCCGGAAAGCCATTTTTGTAAGGCTTGCTTCGATGGCTGTTATCCGGTGGAATTTGATGAGGCCTTAAGCAAGAATTGCTTGGAATTTGAAAGAAGTTAGAAGGTTAAAATGATTGAAACAAAGTACCTCCAGGAAAACACTAAAAATATCCAGCTTTTAATGACGATTCCCGGATTGCACCATTTTGAGGCCCAAAAATTGGGAAGCCTGCTTCGCTTGAGTCGGATACGCCGTTATTCCACCGGAGAAATTATTATTAAAGAAGGCGATGATGATCCATGGTTTTATTTTCTTCTTTCCGGAAGCGTTAAAATTGTCAAGGATGGCATTGAGATCTCCAGGCTTGAAAAATCCGGAGAGATATTCGGTGAGATGAGAATTATCGAAAGCCGCGGAAGATCAGCTTCTGTATACGCTTTAGAAGACACCATGTGCCTTGCGGTGGACACATCAGCCAAGGAAAGGCTGCAAAAAAATGAAGAGCGAACCGAGCTGTTGATTTTCCTCTATAGAATTTTTGCCGAATATACAGCCGTCAGACTTCGGCTTACCAATGACGAGTTGATTAAATGCAAAAAGCAGCTTCAAAATCTTACGAGCCAAAGCAGTCAAGGCTAAAGAGAACAGTTTCTTTTTCCAAAAAATTTACCAATATCTTTTTTCATATCCTAACCCGATGTAATCTAAGTTGCCGTCACTGCTACATAAATCCTGACCAGCACGGTAAACAGACCTTATCCTTAAGCGACATTGAATCATGGTTGCGGGTGTTTTCTGCCCACCGGAAATCCGCCAACCTGATTTTTTTAGGAGGAGAGCCTACCCTTCACCCTGATTTATCCTTAGCTATCAGAAAAGCTCGGGAACTGGGCTTTGGTTCAGTCACAGTGGATACCAACGGATACTTGTTTAACGATATTCTTCAACGGGTTACCCCTGAAGAAGTCGAGTATTTCAGTTTCAGCCTGGACGGGCCCGATCCCGAAACCAATGATCCCATTCGCGGCCGGGGTTCTTTTGAAAAATGTGTTTCAGGAATTTACAAGGCCGTCTCCCGAGGATTTCATGCCAGCCTGATCTATACGGTAAGCAGGACCAATATCCATCAATTGCATCGTATGCCTGCTATGCTTGAAAAATGGGGAGTAAAACGCTTATTTATTCAGGTTATCGGTCTTCGGGGACAATCTGCGAGGTCTCCCCAAACGCCGGCGGAAGGTCTCCAGGTGTCATATGACCAATGGCTATCGGTTGTGCCCAATGTCGCGGAGACGGCAGCGCGAATCGGATTGACGGTTTCCTATCCCAAAGTGTATCTTGAAAGCCATGAGCCATTTTTTTGCGCAGGATTGGAGGCGGACAACTATTTTATTTTTCCCAACGGACGGGTCTACCGGTGTCCACTGTGTGAAGATTACCCCCTTCACAGCCTCCAGATTCGGGAAAATCGCCTGGTAAAAATGCCGCCCATAAATGAAAAAGACCTTTTTGATTTATCTATTCCCGAGGGGTGTGTGATGAACAAAATTATCCAGCCACACAATATCTGTTATGATTCTCAAGGGGTACCAAAATATCGTGTGGCTTGCTGTTTGCTAAAGGAAGAAATCCGGCCCCCGCTTATTGGCAGTGACAAGGATTGTATTCCACATTTGAATTAAGGAAAAAAATGTTTACAAAACCTGTATGATTCGATATACAAAATCCGATTTGACTAATGGAGGCAAAACTGACCCTCCAGGAAAATAGAGTGGGTTTATCAATCCGAAAAGGGGTAAAAAATGGGAAAGAAAAGCTTGATCAAGTCAACTTCAAAAAAGAAAAAAACCACATCCAAAAAAAAGGATACAGATAAAAAATCGAAGCCTGCAAAAAAAACTGTAACTAAGAAAACCAGTGCATCTCAAAAAGCCCCGGCAAAGAAAAAAGCAGCTGCAAAGAAAAAAGTTTCGGAGAAAAAAATGAGCCTGAAGGATCTTATTTTTAGAAAATTTGAAAAGCAATTTCCTGAAAAAGTTTCTGCCGCAGAAACTGAAAAGAGAACATATTCAGCGCCACCCATTATTACTGCAGCAGACGATAAAGAAGCGGCCCGACTAAAAGCGTTGTTGTTTAAAAAATTCGATCTGACTTCCCCGCTGGAAAAACCTCGGAAAGAGGCAGAAGTAAAAGAGCCGGTTGAAAAAAAGAAAGTGAAAAAACCGACGCCGGAGAAAAAAACACCCGAGAAGGCAGATTACAAAGAAACGGCTGAAGAAAAAAAAGAACCGCCGGTAAAAGAAAAACCCGCGGAAACTCCCATAGAGGAAAAGGAACCCAAAAAGGTGGATTACAAGGAAATCATGGCCCGAAAGTTCCATGAACCCTTACCAGATGAGATGTTAGTGAAGGTTCAGGAAAGATTCAAGGAAAAAGATTATACTGCACCTCCCTTGATTTCAATGGAGGATGAAAAGGAAGCTGCTCGAATCAAAGAACTTCTTTTCAAACAATTTGAAATCCCGCCTGCCGGTGCAAAACCGGCTGTGCCAGAATTGGAAAAACCGGAAGCAGCCCCAATTGAGGAAGAGACGCCCAAGACAGAAATTCCGGTGGAAGCTTCGGAAAAACCGGAATTGCAAACTGAAGCAGTAAAAGATCAAAAAATTGTTCCAGAAACAGATAAAATCGAAAAAGAAAAAACAGAAAAAGAGGACAAGGGTCCCGGAATGACTGTTTCATATGATGAACCCCCACCAACTGACACGGAGGTTTCTGATCCCATGGATAAGATATTAAAAATTGTTGCAGCAGTAGTTGCTTTGATCTTTTTGCTTATTATTGGTGTTAGTTTCAATAATCTGTCCAAATATTACATCAAGCCTGTCGAGGACGGTATTGAGGTTTGGAAAGGACGATTTGCACCAATGGGCGAGGACCTTTTGGCCAAGCTCGAAGGGGTGACGCCTCCTGAAAAAATAAAAGACGTATATGAGGCTCAGGAAGTTTTACCCATGATAGTTTCTTATTACGTGGACAGAGCCGATACTCTTTTACATGTGAATGTAGTGCCTGATTTGAAAGCTATTAAAGAAAACCTGGACAAGGCCATGTCGTTTGCTTCCACCAGGGAAGATCATCTGCTGATTCGGTCCCGTTTAAATTTATTGGAGGCGGCAGTTTTGCAATACCGGGCTAATGTGGCGGCAAGCCGGGAAACTCCCGAGGATTTATCTTTGGCCGTTGGATTTCTTTCTGACGCGTTAAGGCTGGATATTGATGAACAGCAAAAGAGTTTGATTCAAGACAGGATCGACTTTCTCCAGCAAAAAAGAAATGAATTGTTGGCCCCTGAGGAAACCAAGGTTGATGAGCAGGTAATGGAAGATAAATCAGCGGAAAATGAAGTTGTGGAAATCAAAGAATCCGAAAATGTTGAAGACTAATTAAGGTCCAAAGAGTTTTACTTTTTAAAGAGGCAGGGAAAAATAGTTGCTTTTCCCTGCCTCTTGACTTTTAAAGGAGTGCAAAAGCTGTGCTTTTGCCTGTTACGCAAAAGCACAGCTTTTGCACTCCTTTTTACCTGAATGTTAAAAAAGGATAGGCGTCAAATGAACTATCTGTCCGATAAAAGCACCCCGAAAGATGAAATCGATGACCGGCTGAAAAAATTACAAAAGAAAATGAAAAACAGTGATATCGGGGCTGCTTTAATCGTCCACAATGCGGATCTTTATTATTTCAGCGGCACGATTCAGCAGGGACATTTGTTTGTGCCCTCAGAGGGCGATTCAGTGCTGATGGCTACCAAAGATTTCAATCGAGCTGCAGCTGAAAGTCCTTTGGAAAAAGTGATTTTTTTGAAAAGCTTCAAAGAAATTCCTGAGGCATTAAAATCCAATGGCTACAACGTTCCTGAAAAATTGGGCATGGAGCTGGACGTGGTACCCACAAACCATTTTTTCAGCTACCAAAAAGTTTTTAAAAATTCGCGGATTGTTGATATATCCAATTCAATCCGGATTATCAGAGCGGTAAAATCTTCTTATGAAATTGAAAAAATTTCAAAAGCATCGCAATTGGCTGATGAAGTGTTTGGAACGGTAAAAAATCATCTTCGAGAGGGTATAACCGAATTGGATTTTGCGGGAAAAATTGAAGGGGAGGCTCGCAAAAGAGGACACCAGGGAATTGTCAGGATGCGCATGTGGGGGGGAGAGCTATTTTTCGGACATATTATGACAGGGGCTTCGGCCGCAGCCCCCAGCTTTCTGGCTTCGCCCACAGGGGGATCCGGAGTCAGCCCTGCCATTGCACAGGGGTCCGGTTTTAAGAAAATTGTGTCAAACGAGCCTGTACTCATTGATTTTGCTTTTGTGTATGATGGCTATATTTCCGATCAAACCAGAATTTTTTGTATGGGGTCCATTTCGTCCCAATTGTATCGGGCCCATCATATCATGCTTGAGCTTCAGGAAGAAATCAAAAAGGCTGCCATACCGGGGATTACAGGGGACGAAATTTATCAGCTAGCCATGAGGTTTGTTCAAAAGCACGATTGTGAAAACAATTTTATGGGAGCAGGTGACCGACGAATTCGTTTTGTCGGCCATGGTGTGGGTCTGGAATTGGATGAATACCCGTTTTTAGCAAAAGGCCAAAAGCTTGCACTGGAGGAAGGCATGGTTTTGGCGCTGGAACCCAAACTGATTTATCCGGGCCAAGGTGTTGTGGGCATTGAAAATACCCACCTGGTTACCAAAAACGGATTGCAACAGCTGGGCACGTTTCCGGAGGAAATCGTTTCTGTTTAGT
>SKZT01000144.1 GCA_007127235.1 Desulfobacteraceae bacterium | reverse complement strand
ATTTTATAGTCAATACTAATAGAGGAAAAACTGTAATTGGCTGTACGTTCGACAGTATTTTTTACGATGTTTTCAGGTAGGTTTCCATTTCCAAATAGGGACGGGGCAAGAAATAATACTCCCGGGATTGCGCCGGATTTTGGTCCGTATTCAAGGCGCATTAAGGGGTGCATACTTAGGGATGAAAATCAACCAGTTTTGGGATCTGTTTTAGGTGACTGGCAATGAAAAAATTGGGCTTACGAAATTACCCTGCGTTTCGCAAACCCT
This sequence comes from Desulfobacteraceae bacterium, assembly GCA_007127235.1. Classification (GTDB taxonomy): domain Bacteria; phylum Desulfobacterota; class Desulfobacteria; order Desulfobacterales; family SKZT01; genus SKZT01. The sequence goes on along the minus strand of SKZT01000144.1, from coordinate 24,073 downwards.
TTAATTTATTGATGGTGCCGAAGGCCGGACTTGAACCGGCACGGGTCTCCCCACTACCCCCTCAAGATAGCGTGTCTACCTGTTCCACCACTTCGGCACATGTTTACAATCTGCATTTATAGTCTTAATCTGCTTCCTTTTATTCCGCAGGCTGGGAGGTTTCCGGCTGCGCAGGGCTTTCCGGGAGCGGTGTCGGCGTCGCCGGCTGTTCTACCGGAGGCCTCGTGTCCATTAATATCGACTCGGGAGCCCGATGGGTTGCTCTGTAAGCTAATGTTAAGGATGTGAGCATAAAAACTACTGCGACAACCGTGGTCGCCTTGGAAAGAAACGTTGATGCCCCTGAACTTCCAAAAAGGGTCTGGCTGCCCCCCCCTCCAAAAGCAGCTCCCATATCGGTTCCTTTTCCCGTTTGGAGCAAAACAATCATAATCAAAGCTATGCATACGAAAATGTGAATAAAAATCAGTGCAAGTCCCATATTATTTTTTTGTGAAGTATTTGTTTTGTAAGTTTATCATTGTTGTTTTTGCGTAATCAACAAAAACAGTATATTTTAATTTCAAGCCTTTAAAAATAAACGATTCCTGAGAATACATCCGCTTTTAAACTGGCACCACCCACCAAGGCTCCGTCCACATCGTCCATTGCCATCAATTCTGCGATATTTTCGGGCTTTACACTCCCCCCATATAAGATTCGGGTATTTTTCGCAAGAGAATTCCCAAAAGTTTTTTCGAGAATATTTCGTAAAAATTTATGAATCTCTTGTGCTTGCTGGCTTGTGGCAGTCTTTCCCGTGCCGATAGCCCACACGGGCTCATAGGCCAAAACCAGTTTTTCAAGCTCATCATAAGAGAAATCTTTTAAACCTTTTTTTATCTGTTTGTCAAGTACTGAAAATGTCTCATCGGATTCTCTTTGGTTTTCAGTTTCTCCGATGCATAATATCGGAGCCAAACCGCTGTTAATGGCTGCCCGAATTTTGAGGTTGACACTGTGATCGGTTTCTCCGAAATACTGGCGTCGCTCGGAATGACCGATAATCACGTACTTGCATCCTGCCGAAACGATCATTTCTGCTGAAACCGCCCCGGTATATGCGCCCTCTTTTTCCCAAAAAAGGTCCTGGGCACCCAAAAAAATACCGCTGCCTTCAATCTCCTGTGCTACGGCACTTAAAAGTACATAACTCGGGGCAATCATTACTTCGACATCTGTCGGTTCTTTGAGCAGGGAAACCAGTTTTTTGCTCATCTCAACAGCCTCGGGTATGGTTTTATACATTTTCCAGTTACCAGCAATAAGAGGCCTTCTTTTGGACATTCAATCCTCCTGCAATCGATTATGGTTGGCCTGAAAGGCGTTTTTTAAAATCGTTCTCCCACCATTGCTGCAACGTCTACCATCCGATGGGAATATCCCATCTCGTTATCGTACCATGCCAAAACCTTGACCATATTGCCCATAACAAATGTCCCGGAGGCATCCACAATAGAGGAAAATGTGGAGCCATTATAATCCACGGAAACCAGAGGAGCATCAGAAAAACCCAGAATACCCGGTCTAAAAGTTTCAGAAGCATTTTTTAATACCTCATTGACATCAGCCAGGATGAGGCCTTCTTTATCCACTTTGGCAACAAAATCCACCAACGAAACATTGGGTGTCGGGACCCTTACAGCAAGACCGGTTAGTTTTCCATCGAGTTCAGGAATCACCAGGCCAACGGAAGTCGCAGCCCCTGTCGTGGTGGGAATCATGGATAAAGCTGCGGACCTGGCCCTTCGGAGATCCTTATGAGGAAAATCCAACAGGCGCTGATCTCCGGTATAGGCATGAATGGTGGTCATCAAGCCACTTTTTATACCAAAGTTTTCCAGCAGCACTTTGGCCACAGGTGCCAAACAGTTTGTGGTGCATGATGCATTGGAAATAATATGATGGGTCTGCGGATCATAGCGGTTTTCATTCACTCCCATAACAACGGTAAAATCAGGGTCTTCGGCCGGAGCGGAAATGATTACTTTCCTTGCTCCTGCGGAAAGATGTTTTGAAGCTTCGACATGGTCGCGAAACAGTCCCGTACATTCCAACACAATATCCACACCCATATCCGCCCACGGTATTTTTTCCGGATCTTTTACAGAGGTGACCGCAATGTTGAAATCATTCACTGAAATGACATCCTGCCCGCTTTTTATTTCCCGATCAAGTATTCCGTGCGCGGAGTCATATTTCAACAGGTGAGCCATAGTTTCAGCATTGGTTAAATCATTGACTGCGACGACTTCGATATCTTCCTTTTCCAGTGATGCTCTGAGAACCAATCTTCCAATTCTTCCAAAACCATTTATGCCCAATTTAATCGCCATTAGATTTCTCCTCGGATATTAGCAGGTTATTGCCACTTTCCTCAGGTCATTTTTTCTGATCACCCAAATCCGTCACCGCCCGTTTAAACACTTCTCTTGTTGCCCTTCAATATGGCACTTCCAAGAGAGATACTTCGCTTTCCGCAAGCTTCAAGGCATGTGGCCAGCTTGCCAAGTTCCATTTTTTCCCTGCTGTTGGCAGCCTTGATTAAAATGGGGAGATTCACACCGGATATGACCTCGATGCGGCCTTCTTCCAAAAACGAATAGCTTAGATTGGAAGGTGTTCCGCCAAACATGTCGGTCATAATAATGACACCTTTTCGGTGGTTTACAGATTTAATACCATCACTGATTTTTTTTCGCAAAATTTCTGCATTTATCTTCAAATCGATGGATACTGCGACCGTGGCTTCGGGTTTTTTTCCCAGAATAAATTCAGCGGCCTCTATCAAGGCCTCTCCCAGTCGACTGTGGGTAACTAGGACTATGCCAATCATAAAAATAAATAAATCCTCTGTTCCTTAATATATGGTGCATTAAAATTCATAATCCAGCTGCTCAATTTCATGCAGCAATTCATCGGCATTTGAAATTTGAAAAAGTTTTTCTTTGAAATCATCGTTTTTTAAAAGCCTGGAAATTCGGGCCAGTAGTTTAAGATGCACCCCGGTTGAGTTTTCAGGAGTAAGCAACAGGAAAAAAATATGGGCAGGGCGTTTATCCATGGAATCAAAATCAACTCCTTTACGGCTGAGACCGAAACCCATTACCAGTTTTTCCAACCCCTTGAGTTTTCCATGAGGGATACCGATACCACTGCCAATACCGGTACTTCCCAACTGCTCTCGGTCCATGAGCACCCTGATGAGTTCCGTCTGGTCGACTTTGGCAATTCGAGCCACGGGGGCCGCCATTTCTTCTAAAACACCTTTTTTATCAGAGGCCCTAAGGTCGACGATTATCGCATCTTTAAACAATACATCTAATATTTTCATGGCCCATTTACTATATTAACCAATGCCTGTTTCATTTCAGTTGAAAAGCATGCGGGGACTGCAGACTGTAACACAATCCCCGCGCATTTCATAATTAATTATTGGGCTGAATCAAACCAATATTACCATCTTTGCGGCGATACAAAACGTTGATCTGATCGGTTCTTGAATTGGAAAAAACCAAAAAATTATCCGAAATCAAATCCATCTGCATAATGGCTTCATCCACATCCATGGGTTTATATTCGATATTTTTTACCATCACTTTTTTACTGTCACTCTCCTCAAAGCTTGTGCTTTCAGGTGTAAACTGGTTAATTTTTGCACCACCACGCCGATCACGGATTTTTTCTTTATTCTTTTTGAGCTGTTTGCTGATTTTGTCAAGCACCATGTCAATAGCAGAGTACATGTCACTGGTGGCTTCCTTGCCAACAATATTAAACTTTCGGCCATTTATATTGATTTCGGCAATATGACGGAATTTTTCGACGGAAAGCACCACATTGGCTTCCGCCGGGCTGTCCAAAAACCGATCAAAACGATTCAGTTTTTCTTCCACATATGCTCTAAGGTTATCTGAGGGGTCTATATTCTTAAATGTCACCGAAGTATGCATAACCACTTCCTCCCTAAAATTGTTTTCGTTTGTGAGAAGGAAGAATCTTCAACATCTCACGGTACTTGGCAACTGTTCTACGGGCAATGTTGATATTGGATTTTGATAAAATCTCCGCAATTTTGTCATCGCTGTAGGGCTTTTTATGGTCTTCACTATCTACAATCTGTTTGATTTTGTCCTGAACACTTGCAGATGCAATGGCTCCACCATGAACACGGTTAATAGAACTATTGAAAAAATATTTCAATTCAAAAATGCCTTGAGGGGTATAAGCATATTTATTGGTGGTCACCCTGCTGATCGTGGACTCATGCATATCAATATCCTGAGCTACATCCCTTAAAACCAGGGGCTTTAAATAAGCAATCCCCTTCTTGAAAAATTCCCGCTGAAATTTAAGAATACTTTCCATAACCTTATAGATAGTTTTTTGCCGCTGATGAATACTTCGTATCAGCCATGCCGCAGACCGCATTTTATCCTGTATATATTCCTTTGCATTATTGGAAATTTTTTCTTCCTTATTGCTGATTGCGTTTTTATAAAACGAATTTACCCTGAGCTTGGGCATACCATCATCATTTAACATGATTACAAACTCATCTTCAAATTCGTATACATAAATATCCGGTACAATATATTGTGGGTTTTCATCGGAAAATTGCCTTCCGGGCCTTGGCTCAAGCCCTTTGATAATATTGACAGCGACTATGACATCTTCAATGTCAATTTTCAAGGATCGGCAGATGGCTTTATAGTTTCTGTTTTCCAAATTGGGAAGATGATTTTCAATAATGTCAAAAACGATAGTATTATCAAGGCCGAGGTGCCTGGCCTGGATCAGAAGACACTCCTTTAGATCTCTGGCACAAACTCCTAAGGGATCAAAATTGTGCATGGCGGTCAGCACTTTTTCCACCTCCTGCGATGAAGCATCGCAGGAACATAAAAGATCCTTGTAAGGTATGTCCAAATAGCCGTCTGCATTTAAATTACCGACAATTATGGTACCGATTCTTTTCTCCTTTTCGCCGGTAAAAGACATCATGATTTGCCACAAAAGGTGCTCTCCAAGAGTTTTCTTATGCGCCACAAAAGATTCAAACCTGGGTGCATCTCTGTCTTCACTTTCATAGCTTATTCGTCCCGGAGAATTATACTCTTCGATATAATTGCTCCAATCCACATCCTCTTTGATTTTTTCTTCAATAGTTACTTCTTTGGTTACGGCATTTTGTTCAAAATTGTTTTCCGGCTGCTCAAAACGATCTTCCGGTGAAACATCAACGACTTCCTCCAAGGCCGGATTTTCCTCAAGCTCCTGACGAACGGCGTCAACAAGCTCAAGACGTGAGAGCTGTAATAGTTTAATGGCCATTTGCAGCTGAGGAGTCATAATCAGCTGCTGAGTTAATTTTTGCTGTAACCTTAATTCAATTGCCATATTATAACCTGAACTCTTTTCCTAGATAAAACCTGCGCGCTATTTCACTGGATGCAATTTCACCGGGTGTTCCGGATTCGATGACTTCCCCGTTATTCATAATATACGCATTATCGCAGACACCCAATGTTTCGCGAACATTGTGATCGGAAATTAACACCCCGATATTTCTGTTTTTCAGATGCCCGATGATATTTTTTATGTCGACAATGGCCAAGGGATCAATTCCCGCAAAGGGTTCATCAAGGAGCATAAAAGAGGGGTTTGTCGCCAAAGACCGGGCAATTTCCAAGCGCCTTCTTTCACCTCCGGAAAGCAAGCCGGCCTTTTGTTCAGCCAAATGGCTGATTCCAAGTTCCTCGAGTAATTTTCGGGTGATGTTTTGCTGTTCCTTTTTTTTTATGTTTAAAAGCTCCAAGATAGCCATAATATTATGTTTTACAGTAAGTTTTTTGAAAATTGAGGATTCCTGGGGCAAATACCCGATCCCTTTTCTTGCCCTGAGATACATGGGATGATCCGTCACGTTTTTATTGTCAAGAAATACCTGTCCTTCATCCGGTCTTATCATTCCGACAGTCATGTAAAAAGTGGTGCTTTTGCCCGCTCCATTGGGCCCAAGCAGCCCGACCACTGTACCGCTCTTTAAATCGAGTGAGACAGATTTGACAACTCTACGTCCATCATAGATTTTTGCCAGGTTTTTCAGAATCAACGTTGCCATCTGCTCCAAAACCGCCTAATTTGCCGTTGGTTTTTCAAATGGATCACAGACATCAATCGCCGATTATCCCCCCGGTATCAAAAAAAATTGCCTGCACCTGTGCACCCTCTCTACCTTCCACTTTTATCCGCCCATCATCCCTGTAAAAAGTTATAACAGAACCGGATATAGATTCATTGGCGGTTATAATTTTTGAGTCAGGACCTGTCAGCACCAATATTCGGGTGTCTGTTGTATATTCAGCCTGGCTGGAAACCGCCTTCCTGTCTTCAATATTAATCTTTACATTGCCAATGGCAACGATTTTTTCCATTGCCCCGGCACCTCCAGTCATTTTTTCGACACTACCAGCATCTTCTTTATAAAAAACTTTCAACCGATCACTGGTGATGACGGTGGTTCCCTGGGTTGCCCGAACATTTCCTGAAAATTCTGCAAACCCCGATTCATTGTTGGTGATCAGCAAATCAGCAGTAATTCGGATCTTCTTATCCTCCATAGCACTTGCGGGGCTTTCCTGACTGTTCACAACTGCAATTTTTATGCCAAAAACCAGAATAAAAAACCCAAAGACCATCAAATTAAAGCAAGCTGTGTTACAGCGTAAAATTCTCACCGAAAATTCCTCTCACTTTTCCTTCAAACCTGGTGTTTCGGTTTTTCAAATCGAGTGCCATTGAATCCGCCTCAATGTCCCACGAATCCGACATGACTTCCACTTCCGACACAGAGGTCATGATCCGCTGCTGATGATCATAATAAAGCCGACTGGTCTTTAATTTGAACATGTCATCTTCGACCAGAACATTACCGCTGACTTCGATATCATTTGTATCTTTCTTTAATATCCCCTGATCTGCGGTGAGAACCACTTGCTGATTGTTTGCCATAAAAAAAATGGCGGTCAGGTTTTTGAAAATGATTTCTTGTCTATCGGGAAAAAATTCCGCTGTTCTTGCATTTATTTGCCATTCGGTAACACCTTCCCGCGTAGCCGTATGCTCAACAGCGCCTATTGAAATACCGACATCCTCAGCAATTTCTGTCAGTTGGATTTCTCCGCCGGTTGACATTTGCCGATAATTTAAAAATATGACCAAAATACCGGAAAGAGCCAGTAATATAAGACTTATCAAAGTAACGGATATTTTTTTGCGATTCAATGCCTAAGCCTCGGTTTACCCAAAAATTCTAAAAATACTGCTTCAGGAGGTCTTCCCAAAGACCCCGGGATTTAATAATTTTTTCGCACACTTCTCTTGCAGCCCCTGCGCCTCCTTTTTCAGCCGTGATCATGTCGGCTTGTTTAAGGACGCTTTCATGGGCGTTGGCAACGGCAATTGAAAATCCGACTTTCCGCATTATGGGAAGATCCGGGAGGTCATCTCCCATAAAAGCAATTTCTTCAGCCTTATATCCTGTTGTTTGAATGATTTGATCCAACAAGATCCCCTTGTCTCGAACCCCTTGAAAGACAAGGCTGATTCCAAGGTTTTCACAACGGTGCCGCAGAGCTTTGGAGCTTCTTCCCGTAACAATACCCACCATTATTCCGGCTTTCATAAGAAGGCGTATCCCCAGGCCGTCCCTGACGTTAAAAACCTTTAATTCCTCTCCATTTCCGTCATAAATGATTCCGCCATCGGTCAGGACGCCATCCACATCAAAAAGCATCAGTTTAATATTGCTGTATTTATCGTGATTCATTATCAGTATAAGGTCTTTGAAGTTGGGTGTTCAAGTTGTGGAATTTAAGGTTTTTGGGATGTCATTGGTTATTGCCATTCGAATTCTTTTTAAATCCAACAGCAAATTCTCAAGCATATTGAGTTTCAGAGAATTGGGGCCGTCACACAAAGCGCGATCCGGATCCTGATGAACTTCCATGAAAACAGCATCAACTCCTGATGCCACGGCGGCTTTTGCCAGAAGCGGGACAAATTCCCTGTTGCCCCCCGAGCAAGTACCTTTTCCCCCCGGAATTTGTACACTGTGGGTAGCATCAAAAATAACCGGCCACCCGGTCTGATGCATAATGGCTATTGCTCTGAAATCCACCACCAGATTGTTATAACCGAACATGGTCCCCCGTTCGGTGATCAGGAGATTTTCTGTTCCTGCGGAAAGCACTTTCTGGATTACGTTATCCATATCCCAGGGGGCTAAAAACTGCCCTTTTTTAATATTTACCGGTTTTCCGGTTTTTGCAACCTCAAGAATCAAATCGGTCTGCCTGCATAAAAATGCAGGGATCTGGATAACATCCAGGACCTTCTGCGCAGCATTTATTTCGGAAATTCTGTGCACATCGGAGAGCACAGGGATATTCAAATCTTTTTTGACTCTATCTAAAATTTTGAGGCCTTTTTTCAAGCCCGGACCTCTGAAAGAGTTTATGGAAGTTCGGTTGGCTTTGTCATACGAAGATTTGAAAATCAGGGGGATGTTCACCTTTTCGGCCAATCCTTTCAGAAAAGAAGCGGTTTCCAAGGTTATCTTTTCGTTTTCGATGACACAAGGCCCTGAGATTAAAACCAGGGGGGCTCCAGCCCCAATTTTTATATCCCCAACTGTAACCTGTTTTTGTTCCATTTAATATTTTTAATCCAACCTTTACTATACTACTATGGTTTGCTGCTCAAGTGCAGACTATTTTCTGAAAAACCCTGATTTCCCTAAAAATTTCAGACTACCTACGATTCAATTTACAGGGGACAAAGTGAAAAGTCAAGAAACCGATAAAGTTGGTCTTGATTACGGTTTTATTTGCTGTTATGGTCAGGATTATTAAAATTTCGACGTAATTTAAATGTAAGGTATTAAAAATTATCATGAAAAAGACAAAATCGTGGCTGTTTGCCATAATTGCCGTTCTGATCATTATTGCCGGTGGATGGGTCCTTTTAGTGCAGCTGGAGGGTGAACAACCGATTATTACTGAAAGCATTCCGGAAGCCATAGGCAAATCGCATACTTTTACATTTACTTTGGCGGACCACCGAAGCGGCCTTCGCAAAGTCCGGGTTAGCCTGTTAAAGGATGGAAAACAGTGGGATCTGCTGGAAAAAGAGTTCGAAAAGTCTGGAATGTTCAGTGGCGGTCAAATGCAGGAAACCACTATTGATGTTCCCGTTGAGATGGATAAACAGGGAATTTCCGATGGCGATGCCATGTTGCATGTTACGTTATGGGACTATTCCTGGAGAAATTGGTGGAATGGGAACAAAACGCACCTTGAAAAAGCGCTCCTTATTGATTCCAAACCGCCGACTATTGAAGTACTCAGCAGAGCTCACAATGTCAATCAGGGAGGGGCCGGACTGGTGATTTACCGATTGTCGGAACCTTGTCCCAGAAGCGGCGTTATGGTGGGAGACAATTTTTTTCCCGGGCATTCGGGATATTTTAATGATGAAAGAATTCATCTGGCATTTTTTGCCTTGGACCACACCCAACCCCCGGGCACCCCGGTATATATGGAAGCCTCTGATCTTGCAGGTAATACAGCCAGGGCAGGATTTTACCATCACTTGAGAAAAAGAAATTTTGCCAAAGACGTTATCAATTTGTCCGACGGGTTCCTCAGTTATAAAGTTCCGGAATTTAACGTGCAGGCTCCGGAAAATTCATCAAATCCTTTGTTGGACAAATTTCTGGAAATCAACCGCACTTTGAGGGAGAAAGATGAAGCATTCCTGAGTACTTTGGGGCTTGGAACCGAACCTGAAATGTACTGGGAAGGTACTTTTTTAAGGCTCCCCAATGCAGCAAACAGGGCCGGTTTTGCAGACCACCGGGAATACAGGTATCAAGGTGAGGTGGTAGATCATCAAGTGCATTTGGGAATTGATCTGGCATCCTTTAGAAATGCCGCCATACCTGCTGCCAATACAGGCAAAGTCGTGTTTGCAGGCGATGTCGGGATATATGGCAAAACTGTGGCAATCGATCACGGCTTCGGGCTCATAAGCATGTATTCTCATCTAAGCGGTATCGATGTTGAGGTCGGTCAAATGGTGAGCAAAGGTGAAACACTGGGCAGAACCGGTGTTACGGGCCTGGCAGGCGGTGACCATCTTCATTTCGGGATGATGATTCACAACATCATGGTAAACCCTATAGAATGGTGGGACAGCAACTGGATCATGCATAACGTCACTGATAAATTAAAAGACGCCAAATCCTTTGATACCCCTTAACCCAATTGCAACAAGGAGCTTTTAAAACAATGCCTCGACATCAAGTCAACAAATCAATCCATGATATCAACGAAAAAATAAAAAGGGGAGATGTCGTTGTTGTAACCGCTGAGGAAATTATCGATATTGTCAAAGAAAAAGGGCCTGTTGAAGCCGCAAGAAAAGTGGATGTGGTTACTACCGGAACATTTGCACCCATGTGTTCCTCGGGAGCATTTATCAACTTCGGGCATTCGACTCCCACTATCAAAGCATCAAAAGTCTGGATTAATAACGTACCGGCCCATGCCGGGCTGGCAGCGGTAGACATCTATCTGGGGGCCACTGAAGCTACCGAGGACGACCCCTTAAACAAAGTTCATCCGGGGCAATTCAATTACGGTGGCGGGCATGTAATTCAAGATCTTGTGGCCGGCAAAGCCTTGCATCTGAAAGCAATCGGCTATGGGACCGATTGTTACCCCAACAAATTTTTTGAAAAGGAAGTCACATTAGATGAACTCCCGTATGCTCTGCTTTGCAATCCCAGAAACGCTTATCAAAACTATAACTGTGCGATTAATTTATCCAATAAAACCATTTTTACATACATGGGAACCTTAAAACCCGGAGCAAGAAATGCCAATTATTGTTCAGCGGGACAACTCAGCCCCTTGTTCAATGATCCCTTTTATAAAACCATAGGACTTGGCACCCGTATCTTCCTGGGAGGCGGACAGGGTTATGTGACATGGTCCGGCACACAACACAAACCCGGTGCCAAACGTACCGAAAAAGGCTTTCCCCTTTCTCCGGCCGGGACTCTTTTTGTCATGGGAGATTTGAAACAGATGAGTTCACAATGGTTGGTGGGGCTTAGCATCAGAGGCTACGGCATATCTTTGGCCGTGGGCCTCGGCGTCCCGATACCCATTTTAAATGAAGAAATTGTAGAATACACATCCGTTTCAGACGAGGATATTTTTACACAAATCGTCGATTATGGTCACGATTATCCAAATGGGATATCGAGAAGTTATGGTCAGGTAAGCTATGCCAGTTTAAGAAGCGGAGCAATTCAGCTAAACGGCAAACAAATTCCTACAGTTCCCCTTTCGAGCATGGTAAAGGCAAGACAGATTGCCGACATTTTAAAACAATGGATTTCGAATGGAACTTTCTTGCTTGGAGAGCCCCAATTTACCCTGCCATGCTGATTTTTTTTTAACAAAACATGAGCCAAACCATCAGAACATTTATTGCATTGCCTCTTTCGGACAATCTCATTTCTCAAATTTTTGAGATTCAAAGGCAACTAAAATCCTATGATTTTCCTGTGCGTTGGGTAAAACCGGAAAATATTCACCTGACCTTAAAATTTTTGGGAGATATCCCCCTCGAATCCGTCGAAAACATAGCCACGGCAATGGAAATTACAATCCGCGGACGCTCACCAATGACTCTTTTTGCAAAAGGCCTGGGAGTATTTCCGGGAATTAAGAAACCACGGGTAATCTGGGTGGGAATATCCGGAGATATTCAGGCGTTGTCGGAGATGCAGGCAGCACTGGAATCGAATCTGGAAAAAATCGGATTTCCCAAAGAAAACAGACCTTTTAAAAGCCATCTTACCTTGGGAAGAATTAAAAAAAGTGTTTCCTCCAGAAATTTATTTGATGCCCTTCAGTCTTTTTCGGATTTCACAACACAACCTTTTGAGGCCCGGGAGCTGATTCTTTATAAGAGTGAATTGAATCCTTCAGGGGCATTGTATACGAAACTTAAAACCTTGTTTATTATTTAAGCGTTGCCGGATGGCATTCTACCCTTAGAAGATTTAGGCATTTATTGCCAAACAAACCAGGAGATTATTAACCATGAGTACGCCAGACAAGGATCGGGCCGTTGAAACCGCCATGACCCAGATCGAACGTCAATTCGGCAAGGGATCCATTATGAAACTGGGAAGCCGGCCCATCTTTGAAGTTCCCGTTATATCCACAGGCTCTATAGCCCTTGACAAGGCTTTGGGTATCGGCGGCATACCCAGGGGAAGGGTCACGGAGATTTTCGGTCCGGAGTCCTCGGGAAAAACAACCCTGGCACTCCATGCCATTGCAGAGGCTCAGAAAAAAGGAGGCATTGCCGCATTTGTAGATGCCGAGCACGCTCTGGATACTTCTTATGCTCGGAAATTGGGTGTCAACTGTGAAGAGCTGCTGGTGGCACAGCCGGATACCGGGGAGCAAGCCTTGGAAATTGCAGATATGCTGGTTAGAAGCGGTGCCATAGATTGCCTGGTGATCGATTCTGTGGCAGCGCTGGTGCCAAGAGCAGAAATTGAAGGGGAAATGGGAGATTCCCACATGGGACTCCAGGCAAGACTGATGAGCCAGGCTCTTAGAAAATTAACCGGAACCATCGGAAAAACCAACACAGCGGTTATTTTTATCAACCAGATCCGAATGAAAATAGGCGTCGTATTTGGCAACCCGGAGACCACCACCGGAGGAAACGCCCTGAAATTTTATTCATCCGTCAGGCTCGATATTCGGCGCACCGGTGCTATCAAAGATGGTCAGGAAGTGATTGGAAACCGTACAAAAGTACGCGTGGTGAAAAACAAAATGGCTCCTCCTTTTAAGGAAATAGAATTTGACATCATGTACGGTGAAGGAATTTCAAAAACAGGAGAACTCCTTGATGTGGGTGTTGCCAGCAATGTCGTGGAAAAAAGTGGATCGTGGTATTCTTATAACGGAGAGAGAATTGGACAGGGTCGTGAAAATGTTAAAAAATTTTTCCTGGAAAATCAGGACATTTTTGATTCCCTCCAAAAGAAAATCCGCCAGAATTTAGGCCTGGAAAAACCCGATGAAAATCCCGAGAATAAGGTTAAAAAAGAAACCACCAAAAAAGTGGAGTAGAACATGACCATGACAGGTAACGAAGTCAGAAAAAAGTTCCTTGATTATTTCCAAGCGCACAACCATCAGATTGTGAGAAGTTCTTCCCTGGTACCCCATGATGATCCCACGCTGTTGTTTACCAACGCCGGTATGGTTCAGTTTAAGCGTATTTTTTTGGGCGAGGAAAGCCGGGGATACAAAAGAGCCACCACCTCACAAAAATGTGTTCGTGCCGGGGGAAAGCATAATGATTTGGAAAATGTCGGCTATACGGCCCGCCACCATACTTTTTTTGAAATGCTCGGCAATTTTTCTTTCGGAGATTACTTCAAGGAAAAAGCGATTGATTTCGGGTGGGATCTTCTCACCAACGGATATGGACTGGATCCTGAAAAACTATGGATAAGCATTTATCTTGACGATGAAGAAGCCCATGAGATATGGAACAGGCAAATTGGCGTACCTGCAGAAAAAATAGCGCGATTCGGAGAAAAGGATAACTTCTGGGCCATGGGCGATACCGGCCCCTGTGGTCCGTGCAGTGAAATTCATTTGGACAGAGGGGTGCATTCGGGCTGTGGAAGGCCCGATTGTGCGATCGGATGTGACTGTGACCGATGGCTGGAAATCTGGAACCTTGTGTTTATGCAATATAACCGGGATGCTACCGGTAAGTTGAACCCTCTTCCCAAACCGAGCATCGATACCGGATTGGGGCTGGAACGAATGACCGCCATTGTTCAGGACGTTCCCACCAACTTTGATACCGATCTTATACACCCCATCATGCAAGAGGTGGAAAATCTGTCACAAAAAGCCATGGGTGAGGCCTTCCATACAGACGTCGCTATGAAAGTCATTGCTGACCACAGTCGCGCCGCTGCTTTTTTGATTGGTGACGGAATTCTCCCATCCAATGAAGGCCGAGGGTACGTGCTTCGCCGCATTATGCGAAGAGCCATTCGATATGGCCGAAATATCGGGCTGGTTGAACCTTTTTTGCACAAAACCGCCAAAGTCGTTTTTGACATTATGAAACCAGCCTACCCCGAACTTCTGGAGGGCTCTGCCTTTATCACCAACGTTATTAAAAATGAAGAAATCCGTTTTGCCGAAACCCTTGACCACGGTCTTAAGCTTCTTGAGGAAACCCTGTCAGAGATGAAAGCAAAGGGAGTTGAGAAAGTACCGGGTGATGTCATTTTCAAACTCTATGATACTTATGGTTTCCCGGTAGATATCGTGCAGGATGTGGTTCGCGATCAAAAAATCTCTTTGGACATGAACGGTTTTGAGTCGGCCATGGAACAACAGCGGGAGAAATCAAGATCCGTGGCCACATTTACCAGTGCGGACGACGCATTCAAAGAACTTACCGCTAAGGGGTATAAATCAGAGTTTGTCGGTTATGATTTGACAGAGGCGGAAGCTGAAATAGTCAGGATTGCCCGGGAGGGTAAGCCGGTTTCCGAGGCTGAGGAAGGCGAAATTGTCCAAGTGGTGACTGATCGTACTCCTTTTTACGGAGAGGCCGGCGGACAAGTGGGAGATACCGGAAAAATTACCGGGGAAAATTTCCAACTCGAAGTCTCCGACACCCTGAAAGATCCGACAGGTTTGATTATTCACAAGGGTAAAATTGTATCCGGAAAGATGGCAACAGGAAATACAGTCATTTTGTCCGTGGGAAGCCATGATCGCAGAAACACGGCGTTAAACCATACGGCCACGCATATACTGCATGCCGTTTTAAAAAAAGTTCTCGGAGATCATGTCAAACAGGCTGGTTCCATGGTCGGGCCGGATCGGCTTCGTTTTGATTTCACCCATTTTTCACAGGTACCTACTGAAACCATAGAAGAAATCGAGGCTATGGTAAATGAGAAGATACGGAAAAACATCGCAGTCAACACCGTCGAAATGAATGCAGAAGAGGCCTTCAAAACCGGCGCTACCGCTCTTTTTGAAGAAAAATACGGAGACCGCGTACGCGTGGTTGCGTTATCGGATTTCAGCAAGGAACTTTGCGGCGGAACTCATACGGGACGTACCGGCAATATCGGGCTCTTTAAAATCATCAGCGAATCCAGCGTCGCATCCGGAATTCGCAGAATCGAAGCCATCACCGGTGAAGCAGCTGTTAAATTTATTCAAAATAATGAACATATACTTCATAATGCGTCTCAAATGCTCAAAGACAAACCCGAAAAACTTCCAAACCGGATCGAAAAACTGCTTACATCCCAAAAATCACTTGAAAAAGAGATGGAAAGGCTCAAAGCCAAAATGGCCGGAATGTCTGTCGGTCATACCGATGATGACATCCAGATCGTCAATGGCATCAAAGTCTTCACCAGGCGGGTTAATGCAGACAAACCCTCGGTCCTGAGAGATCTGGCGGATAAGTTTCGGGACCATATCCAATCCGGCATCGTGGTTTTGGGGAGCACGGCAGGTCCTAAAGTGTTTTTGATTGCGGTTGTCACCAAAGACCTCACAGACCGCTTTCATGCCGGCGATATAATCAAAAAAGTCTCGGCACTTGTGGGAGGTGGAGGGGGCGGAAGACCGGATATGGCACAGGCAGGGGGTGATAAACCTGAAAATCTGGATATGGCTCTGAATAAAGTTGTCGATCTCATCAGCCAATAAAGTCATGATCCTATTTATTTTTATTTTAAAATTTAAGAAGTAACGCCACCTTTTTCTTAACCTTTGGCATTGGTCTTTTTCGCGACAATGCCTGAAATATGCTATTTTTTTCTTGATTTTTTAAATGATTCGATTATCCTTTTAAGATAAATAAGGGTCGCACATCTTCTTATAAAAAATGGCAAGAAAAAAAAGAATGGTACAAAAATTATGAAAAATCTCTTCTATAAAATGATTATAAAAAATGTAACCAATCTATGCTATAAAAATTGCCTTGAATGCTTCGATCCAAATACCCGAATATTGGATGTTGGGATTGG
The DNA here is from genome assembly GCA_007127235.1 of Desulfobacteraceae bacterium. GTDB lineage: Bacteria > Desulfobacterota > Desulfobacteria > Desulfobacterales > SKZT01 > SKZT01. The sequence continues at coordinate 7,851 of SKZT01000144.1, read as the reverse complement.
AAACGGCGTTATGCTGGAAAATTACCACCATATAATCAAATCCAAGAATTTGAAAATTATCGGGCTCGATATCAACCGAAGTTACTTAAAACACTGTAAATCACTAATCAAATTCTATGAGATGGATGACTATATCGACATTTACCACGAAGCAGTCGAGCAATATTCACCGCCGGAAGAAAATTATTTCGATTTCATTCTTTTCAGCATGAGTTTCATGCTGATGAACAATCAGCAGATTGTTTTGGACCTTGTCAAAAATTGGGTGAAACCTGAAGGGCGGGTGATGTTTTTTCAAACCATGTACAAGGACAGATTTAAATTATTGGAAATAATCAAGCCAAAACTCAAACATATGACCACCATTGATTTTGGAAAGGTTACATATGAAAAAGATTTTTTTGAGCTTCTAAAACAAAATGGCTTGACGATTTCGGAAGACAGGCTTATCAAGCGGGACTGGCACAAGGGTGAGTACAGACTGCTGGTTACCACCCTAAATGGCTCTCATTCAGGGGCTCATGTTTCTTCCGGTTCAGGTTCAAATTGACTGAGCAAGCTTTATGAATAAATCCTCCCGCACATTTATTTTGGGTCACAGATACCACGTGGTGATTGTAGGGGCCAATTTTGCCGGTTTGAAAGCTGCTTCGGCTCTTTCTTCGGAAGATTTCAGGGTTACCGTTATAGATACTCATCCCTATTTCGAGTTTTTACCCAATATCCACGAGCTTATATCAGGTATCAAAAAGCCGGCTAATCTGAGGCTGCCCAGAAAATCCTTAATTGAAGGCTTTGGGCACACGTTTATCCGCGATTTTGTAACAAAAGTCGATGGTGAAAAAAAAAGGATAGATACAGCCACAGGACAAAAATTCGACTATGATTTTTGTATTGTTGCTGTGGGAGGTGTCAACAACACATTCGGTGTGGAGGGTGCCGATCAATATGCCATGCCCTTTAAATCCGTGGAAAATTGTTATCTGATAGGACAAAAACTGGCACACCTTGTAAAATCCGGCGACCGGACAAACATCGTAATTGTGGGGGGAAACCTGGAAGGCATCGAAGCCTTGGGAGAAATTTTACGAAAATACCGGAAGCTTGCAGAAGTAAACATTGCCGTTATTGAAAAAAGTCCCCGGCTGCTACCCGGAACAATTGCCTCAGTGGACAGTGAAATTCGCGGACTTTGCCAACCTTTCAATGTATCTTTCCATACAGGAGTTGGTGTGGAAAAGGTTGAAGAAAAAACGATCTATTTGTCGTCAGAAGAAATACTGCCCAGCGACATTACCATTTGGACCGGAGGTTCATGTGCACCAAAAATTATTGATGAATCCGGCCTGAATAACGCTCCCGGTCAATGGGCCGCAGTTAACCACTGCCTTCAAAGCCAAAAATATAATAATATTTTTATTGCCGGTGATGCAGCAGAACTCCCCAATCCCATAAGCAAGCAAGCATATTACGCGATGGACATGGGGATTTTGGCAGCAGAAAATTTACAACACATGGCCAATGGCAACTCTTTTGCCAATGCCAATCTTCCCGCAAGACCCTCAATTGTAACTTTCGGTGACTTATCAACTTTTTTAGTTACTGATAAATTTGCATTTTCAGGCCAGTCCCTTGCCGCAATAAAGGAAAGCATTTTTCAGCTCAACATGGTCCGGATGGACAATCCTATCCGCCTGGGTGGCATTTTTGATACTGCCTTTCGTATAAACTCAGCTGCGACCGGCTTTGTTTTGCCCTCCCTGACATCATTTTCCGCTTTGAAACGTCTGGGAAAATTAAAGTTGTTGAATTGAGCACTACCAATACCCATCCACCCCTCTAAGACCGTTCATGTAAAGGCGCCCGCAAGAAACAAACAATGACCGGGAAGTCAACAACACCGGGAGCTCATAGGATTCAGCCAATTCAAGAGTGTTTTTTTCCGGTACTTTACCACGAACAAAAACCACCGCCCCTATTTCCATAATGGTGCAAATTCGGACCACATCCACCGTGGTCAAACCGGTCAAAAGCACAGCCCCTTTTGCTGTTGCCTGAAGAACGTCCTCCATGAGATCCGCTGCTCCACAAGCAAAAATATCTAGATCCAGCTTATGATGCCCATAAAGGACCTCGGCATCGAGAATTTTTTGAATCTCAGAGAGTTTCATGCCCCCTCATATTGTTCAGTTTTTAGTTTTATAAGTTTCAAGGCCCAGCATATCAGGAAAACCGCATTTAAATTTTCGAAAAAGTGAGTATAGCTCATAAAACCTACAAAAATCAATAGAATCTTGTATTCCGGCCAGTTATGTCACCATATGCATAACGTATTAAAATCTTTGAGTTTTCGCTTGACATAACACGATTAAAAAGGATATGGATTAGTTGCTTTGTAAAAAATGCTTCCTTCCAAATTAACCACTAGGTTTATGCCGATGTGTGACCCAAAGCCGGGCGACATAAGTATTGTTGGTATCCATTCGTTTTTATTCATATTTCATTCTGTTAAAAAAGACACAAGTTTACGCGATTTACCATTGGATTATTAGGAAGCAAAAATTATTTTCTAAGCCATCTAATAAAAACAGTTTTAAAGTGAGGAGGGCAATTACATGGACAATATTTTGAGGGTGGATATGGGCGCCGAGGGCGGACCGCAGTTTTCCGAGGAACCGCTTGGTGATTATGCCGGTTTAGGCGGACGGATTATGACTTCCACGGTGGTTGGCAAAGAGGTTGATCCTTTGTGTCATCCACTTTCTGCTGAAAATAAACTGGTTATTGCACCCGGGCTTTTAAGTGGAAGCACAGCGGTGATGTCCGGAAGAATATCCGTGGGGTGTAAAAGCCCTTTGACAGGCACAATCAAGGAGTCCAATGCGGGGGGTCAAGGGGCTCAGGTCATGGCCCGGCTGGGATATGCGGCCATTATTTTGGAAGGAAAACCCAAAGACGATAAGTTGTACAAGCTGCTTATAAACAAAGATGGTGTAAAAATCGAAACAGCTGATGAGCTTAAGCTTTTGGGAAACTATGATACGGTGGAAAAGCTTATAGACCAATATGGTGATAAAATAACCTGTATCAGTATCGGGTCTGCCGGAGAGCGTAAGATGAGTGCCGCATCCATTGCGATCACCGATATGGAGGTAAGACCGACCCGTCATTGCGGACGCGGTGGTACGGGAGCGGTGATGGGTTCCAAGGGGCTTAAAGCGATTGTATTGGATGATACAGATTGTTCCATGAGGCCGCCCAAAGATCCCGACGCTTTTAAAACGGCTAACAAGGCATTTGTTGCCGGGCTTAAAAAACATCCTGTGACCGGCGAGGGACTTCCGGCTTATGGAACCAACATACTAACCAACGTCATTAACGAGGCCGGAGGATATCCCGCCCGAAATTTCCAGAGCGGGCAATTTGAAGGAGCTTCCAAAATCAGCGGAGAAACCCAGGCCGAACTGGAAAAATCCCGGGGCGGTAAAGCGACTCATGGATGTCACAGGGGATGTATCATTCGCTGTTCAGGGACTTTTCTGGATAAAAACGGAAATTTTTTGACCAAGCAGCCTGAGTATGAAACTGTCTGGGCGCACGGAGGAAACTGCGGCATTGACGATTTGGATGCCATTGCTCTCATAGACCGGCTTGATGATGATTACGGTGTGGACACCATTGAAATGGGTGCCACAGTTGCGGTGGCCATGGAGGCCGGGCTTGCCGAATTCGGTGATGCTGAAGCCGCTATCAATCTCGTCAAAGAAGTGGGGAAAGGAAGCCATTTGGGTCGCATACTTGGAAATGGTGCCGCGGTAACCGGTCAGGTTTTCGGGGTGGAAAGGGTTCCGGTTGTCAAAGGTCAGGCGCTTCCCGCTTATGACCCCCGTTCGGTTCAGGGAATCGGAGTCACCTATGCCACATCTACCATGGGAGCTGATCATACGGCAGGTTATGCAGTCACCGCGAACATTCTGGGTGTTGGCGGAAAAGTCGATCCTTTAAAACCGGATGGTCAGATCGAGCTTTCCAGAAATCTCCAAGTGGCCACAGCGGCGGTGGATTCAACAGGGATGTGTCTGTTTATCGCATTTGCGCTTTTAGACCAGCCGGAGACATTTCAGGCGCTGATCGATATGCTAAACGCCTTTTATGGGTTGAATTTGACAGCCGATGATGTTACCGCAATGGGTCAAAAGGTTTTGAAAATTGAAAGGGAATTCAATATTAAAGCCGGTTTTACCAAAGAGCATGACCGTCTTCCCGCATTTTTCAAAAAAGAAAAGCTCCCCCCTCACAACGTTGTATTTGATGTTAAAGATGAAGAACTGGATCAGTTTTATAATTTTTAACCGTATTTCTTTTGAACGATTATGAAAAAAAAGGGACCTTGATCTTTAAGGTCCCTTTTTGACTTTTGAGTACAAAGAAAAGGAGTGCAAAAGCTGTGCTTTTGCATTTTTGCGAAAGCACAGCTTTCGCACTCCTTAAATCCATGAAATGGAAATTACTGATGAATTCTTCACTTCAGTCCGGTGATCGGCCTTATGGCGATCGCCAAGATTATCATTGCCTACTTTTCGTTTTGGACTCCGCTAACCTTCATTGCTTTTTCGAATTTCTTCAGAAAGGATTTTTTGTCAAGGTTGTCACGGGAAAAAGTATCAAACAGATGCTTTGTGATCAGTTTGGTGTGCAGCCAGATTATGCGGTCAATCGTATAAAGACCATTTTTTATGACGGCAAGCCTGTGGATGATATGGATAGGGCAATTGTTCGGGATGGAAGCACGCTGGCATTTTCAGCTGCGATGCCCGGTCTTGTCGGAGCAACATTCAGAAGCGGGGGGGAACTTTCTCCATTCAGATCAACCATATCTTACCGGCCGGACATACGTCAAACTTCCGATTCTAAAGAGGGGGTTGTTTTTATCAAACTTTTTAATCTTCTCGTCTCCGAAATGGGCCCGGCTTTTTTGTGCAGGGGCATCTTGATTGAAAAAAAGCTGCTGGATTCCTTTTTAAAAAATCAAAGTATCGATTTCTGGAGTCGTTGTTCATCGGTATTTTTGGGTAATCATCCGATGGAAAAAGAAAAATTGATGCATGATGGTGTTCCGGGGACAGAAAAATTTGTATTGCTGAAACTTAAAACTATCCCTCAAAAAAACAATGTTAAAAGCTGAAACCATGGTCATAAGAGAGCCTTTTACCCGAAAATCGGGACAAAAAAGGGGAGAGGCTCTTTGCAGCAAACTGGGTAACACCCCACAAGCTTGCTGGCTTTTTTGTTCGCCCAAGCCCGGTATAAAAAACCTTGTCATGGGAATTGTCGAGGCAGTAAAAACGGATACGCTGGTTGGCTGCAGCACAGATGGAGAAATTTCCGGTGACGGTATCAGCAGCAAGTCCGCTGTGCTTGCGGGAATTGTCTCAGATCAGATTGGTTTTGAAGTGGTGTGGGCATAACCTTTCTTCAACCTAAACCTTGAGCATAGATCTGCACCGCATGTTTCACCCGGATGCCTGCATGGCTTTGAGAAAGCAGGTCGATGAGCTGGAGCATGCAGGCAGGGCAAGCGGTACTGACGACTTCAGCTCCGCTTTGGTAAATGTTTTGTCGTTTTCGATTTCCCACCTTTTTTGAAAGGTCGTAGTGCTGCAGCCCAAAACTGCCCCCCATGCCGCAACAGCGGTCTGCCTCGTCCATTTCGACAAATGTATATGCCGGATTTACACGTATAAGCGTCCGTGGCTGGACATGCACATTCAGGGATTTTTTCAGGTGGCAGGGGTCATGGTACGTGACCTTGACGCCGCCTTTATCCACTGAATCATCATACTTTCTTTGCAAAACATATTTGTCTGCTATGAATTGGGTGATGTCCATGGTTTTAGCGGCAAGCGCCGTAATTTTTTCCTGCTCTTCCGGCGGGAAGTATTGTCCCATCATGGGCCAGATTTCTTTTATGGTGGCGGTGCATGTGGCGCAGGGTGTGAGCAGGTATTGAAAATCCTTGTCAGCAAAAAGCTCCAGGTTGCAGCGCACCATTTGCATAAAAGCTTTTCGGTCCCCTGAAGATAGCGCGGGGATACCGCAGCAGGCCTGGTTGGCAGGCATGTAGATTTTCACCCCATGATGCCGGAGGGCCTTAAAGCTGCTTTTGGCCACATCCGGAAAAACCTTGTCCACCAGGCAACCTGGGTAGAATGCCACCTTTGTCTTATCCGGACCGGCCGGTTCATCTGTTTCCGGCATTTTGGCATGCCAGGGGATTCGGGCCAGGGGCATGAAATGCCGGTCCTGTAAAAGCGCGGATTCAAACCGGGCACATGACGCGCCCAGAATCTCGCCTGCCGGCCGTGTGAATACCCCCTGAAACCTGGAAGCTATTGAGATCAGGCGGTTGAACAGGGCCGGTCGCGTCATGATCTGCCGGAATACGGCCTTTTTGGCAGGGGGCAGACCCAGATACCCGTTGATAATCGCCCGGGCCTTGAGAAAAAGGTCGAGCACCTTAACGCCGCTGGGGCAGGCGGCGGCACACGATCCGCAGAGGAGGCAGTTTTCCAGGCGCTGCTTTACCGCTTCAGGCTCTTTTAACAGCTCCCTGGAGAGGTGTTCCAAAAGGACAATTTTTCCACGGGCCACGTCGGTCTCACGGCCGGTTTCGGCATACAAGGGGCAAACCGCCTGGCACATGCCGCAGCGCATGCAGGTTACCAACTGTTCTTCCAGATCCCCAAGAAGCATGGATAGTTCATACAATTCGGCCATTTTATCCCCCTATGATCTTGCCCGGGTTGAGAATGTTTTCCGGATCCAGGCTTTGCTTGATTTTTCTGGACAGGCGGATCGTTCCCTGGCCGGTTTCCTGCACCAGGTATTTGGATTTGGCCAGGCCGATGCCATGTTCGCCGGAAAGGGTTCCGCCTAACTTCAAGGCAATTTCAAAGAGTTCGTCAATGGCTTTTTCCACCCTGGCAAATTCCGCCTTGTCTCTGCGATCCGTAAGAAATGTCGGGTGGAGGTTACCGTCGCCCGCATGGCCGAAAGTACCGATTTGAATGTTGTACTTGCGCGCCAGCTCGTTTATACCGCGTACCATAGCCGGAATTTTGCTCCGGGGAACCGTTGCGTCTTCCAGAACCGTTGTGGGCTTGAGCCGTGACAGGGCCGGAAGGGCGTCCCGCCGGGCCTGCCAGATGGCATCACGTTCTGCATCGTCTTTTGCCTTTTGGATCCGGACAGCTCCTTCCCTGCGACATATGTCCTCTACTTTTTGCGTTTCTTCGGCCACCTGAGCCGGATGCCCGTCCATTTCGATCAGCAACAGAGCCTGCGCTTCCGTTGGCAGACCGGCATGCCGGAAAGCCTCCACGCTTCGTATGGTAAAATTGTCCAAAAATTCCAGGGTGCAGGGGACCATTTTTTCTGCGATTATGGCCGAAACACTCTGTGAGGCCCGTTCCACCGAGTCAAACACGGCAAGCATGGCCTGGCTCGCCAGGGGCGGTGGTATCAGTTTCAAGATGAGTTCTTTGAATACCCCCAGGGTTCCTTCCGAGCCGATCATTAACGATTTGAGGTTAAAGCCGGTAACACATTTCACGGTTCTGGAACCTGTCCGGATCAATTCTCCGTTTGAATCAAAAAAATCCATTCCCATTACATAGTTTTCCGTAACCCCATATTTCAGGCCCCGGAGCCCTCCGGCATTTTCCGCCACGTTGCCGCCTAATGTGGATACGGCTTGGCTGCCGGGATCGGGCGGATAAAAAAGTCCCCGAGCGGCAACCTTGCCTGCGAACTGCGCGGTGATCACTCCGGGCTCCACCCTGGCATAGAGAT
>SKZT01000135.1 GCA_007127235.1 Desulfobacteraceae bacterium | reverse complement strand
GTTTCAAGCCCGTACAAAACCTGATAAACCGCAGCATAGTTTTCCCCGGTGATTTTTTGAACCGCATATGGACTCATGGGTTTCAATGGCATTTTTTCATCCTTGGGAAGTCCGGGAGTATCCCCGTAAACTGCACTGGAGGATGAAAAGACAAATCGCTTCACTTTATTTCTCCGGCAGGCCTCCAAAACATTGAGTGTGCCCATCTCGTTTATTTGTGATGACAAAACCGGATTTTCCACGGTCTGGGTAACCGAAACCATGGCCGCCATATGAAACACAAGGTCACAGCCCTCTGAAGCTTTAACCAGAAGATCCTGATTACGGATATCGCCTTTGACAAATTGTATGCGGTTTTCCACTTGTTTCAAATTTGACATATTTCCGGAAGAAAGATTATCATAAACAATCACCTTGTGCCCATTGCTTACCAGGACATCAACCAGATTAGAACCGATAAATCCCGCACCACCTGTGACCAGAATATTAAGCCGCCCGTTTTCCGGTTTTTCCAATGAGATAATTTTCATCGTGTACCCACCATAATCCAGAAAGAAAATGTTAAAACCGATAAAAGGGTACTCAACGATATTGTCGCTACCGGCAATTGTGTATCGTTTTTCATCTCCTGGGCCATTACGTAAACTATTGTGGCAGTGGGAGATGCAAGAAGAATCAGGCCGGGTAAATAATTATCCGCAGATTCAGAAAAAGCTGTGTAAAACAATAAGGCCAATGCCGGAAGTAACATCAACTTGAATACGCTCGAAAAAAAAACAGGAAATATCCGGTGATGAATCATCTTGAAAGAAAGGGATGCCCCGATAAGCAGAAGTGCCATAGGAAGGGCCATGCCGCTTAAAATGTTAAGGCTGCGATCCACGACAATGGGAATATCGAATTGCCCCAGGGAAACCAGGATACCGCCCATGGCGGCAACAATAACCGGGTTAGCCATCACGCCGAAAAAAACAGAACGGGCATTCATTTTTGAAGCAGTGTTGTCCGAATATAGCCTGAGAACGACAACGGCAAGAAAATTTTGCAAAATCATGATGAAACCCGCCAGGATTCCGGCCTTAACAAATCCCTCTTTTCCTAAATAATAATATGAAACCGCCAACCCGATATATCCGAGATTACCATGAAATGAGCTCTGAATAAAACTGCCCATCAGTTTTTTATCAATTCGCGCAATAATGCCCGAAAGAAAAGCAAGAAAAAATACGGCGACAATACAACCCGCACTGATAAATAAAACACGCGGATTGAAGTGCATCCTGAAAGATCCCTGATAAATGGATCTGAAAATCATCGCCGGAATAGCCCAGTAATATACAAGCCGATTGGCCGGCCCCATGAAAGCATCCGGAAGAAAACCTTTCACCCGGGCGATCCACCCCAGTGCAATAATTGTAAAAATGGGAATGATGGTTACCATAACTTCCATAACCGATTCTTATACAATCTGAAAACACGGATAGCAACCTCAAGGTTTCAACTTTTTTTGATTGTAATGGATTTGAGAGTTAGGGGGGTGTTGAAGGAGTGCAAAAGCTGTGCTTTTGCATTTTTTTCTCGTACCCATGTTCCGCTTGAAAAGCAACCATGCCTCTGCTATACTAGTTATGTAGTGTACGCTATCAACCAATCACCCATAAATTCGTTATAACCAGAATTTTTTTACATGAATAATCATGACAGCATATATCGACTTAAAGCTTTACGCTACCCTTAAAAAATTTTCCCCTCCGTCCCCGGAAAAATACCCCGTTGAACCCGGAACCACGGTTCTTTCCGTCATTGAAAAACTGGGCATACCCAAGAATGAAGCCAAACTGGTTTTTATAGACGGCATTATATCCGAATTAACCACCCCTCTGCATGGAGGTGAAAGGGTCGGCATATTCCCTCCGGTAGGAGGCGGCTGATGAAAGATGAAAACCTGGCAAACATTATTCGGAGCCGGGCTTTTAAATCGCTTTTTCCGGATGACACTCCGTACTATGGTTTAGCTTCCGATCAGGTAGCCACCCTTGAAAAATCATTACCACTTTCAGCAATAGCAATTGAAATCGCCGCACTCGAAAATGATATCATCCCCGAGCGCTATGTTCGAAACTTCAAAGCCTTTTCATACCAGGACCAGATAGCACTGCTCAAGTCCACCGTGGCCATAATCGGTCTGGGAGGTCTGGGCGGAGGTGTTGTTGAAATTCTGGCCAGAATCGGCATCGGAACCCTTATCCTGATCGATGGAGATGTTTTTGAAGAAACCAACTTAAACCGTCAGATGCTAAGCACACAAAATGGTATCGGAACTTCCAAAGCCGTGGCTGCCCAGCAACGGGTAAAAAAAATCAACAGTTCCGTATCCACAATTATTTACAAGGAATTCCTGGATGAACAAAACGGGCCATCCATGCTGGCGGAAGCCAACGTTATTGTAGACTGCCTTGACAGCATAACCACGAGGCTGATGGTCCAGGAAATTGCAAATAAGCTTCAAAAACCCATGGTTTCTTCTGCCCTTGCCGGAGCCTCCGGTCAGGTGACCACCATTTTACCCGGAGATAAGGGACTCACCCTAATTTATGGTGAACAGGCCCGCCAATCATCAACAGGGGTTGAAAAATCCCTGGGATGCCTTCCCCAGGCTGTCACAGTGCTGTCCGCCCTGGAATGTTCCGAAGTGGTAAAGGTTCTTTTAAACAGAGGCGCATTACTGCGAAACCGTCTGCTGATAGTCGATTTGCATTCCAATGATTTTGAAATCATGCACCTTCTATAACTCGATAATCAAGTATTATACCATAGTTTCCACGCAAAGCATCGCAACGAAAAAAAATGCAAAAGCACAGCTTTTGCACTCCTTCAACAAGTCACCCCCAAATCCGTTGTAACCCGAAAATAAAAAACATTCTTCTTGACCCGGTGAACCAAATTCATTATATTTCTTAGTTTATAATTGATTAATAACATCAGTCGCAGAAAGATTGGAAATATGGGTATAGAAGAAAGAAAGGAACGAGAGCGTGAAAGAAGGCGTCAGCAAATCATGGTTGCCGCCAAACGCGTATTTTCAGAAAAGGGTTTTAGTAAAACCACCATGGAAGACATTGCCAGGGAGTCCGAATTAAGTACGGGCACGCTTTATCTGTATTTTAAAAATAAAGAAGAACTTTTTGCATCCCTGTCTTTTAGAATTCTCCAATATCTTCTTATTCGTCTTGAGCATGTCACCAAAGAGAAGGATAAAAGTCCTGAAGAAAAAATTGCAGCCCTTAAAGACGCCTTGTACGATGTCTACGAATTTGATCCTCTGATTATTATCAACATGTTTCACCTTCAATCGAGCGAAACGCTCCTGAATCTATCTCCGCAGATTCTTTCCAATATGAAAAAAATGTCCCGGAAAGCCATGAGAGAGATGGCCAAGATTTTCCGGGAGGGCATTGAAGAAGATCTTTTTATTGAAAGGCACCCTCAAGCCCTTGCTGATGTTGTATGGGCCATGTTTTCAGGGCTGGTGCTGTGGGAGGAAAGCAAAAGGATCATCAATCCCGACAAAAAGTTTTTAAAACCGACACTGGATATCGCTTTTGATATCCTGACCCGGGGAATTAGAAAAACCTGATAAACTATTCATAATGGAGAGACATTGTTCGGACAAAAACCATTTCGCATCAAAGCTGTCCTTTTTGATTTTGATGGAACATTGACCCGGCCGGGAGCTCTGGATTTTTCAATCATAAAAAAAGAAATCGGGTGCCCTGCTCAAGAGCCCGTTCTCGAATTTATTGACAACATTTCCGATCCTTCCAAAAGACAGAAAACTTTAGAGGTCCTTGATCAATTCGAAATGGAAGCCGCCTTGAAATCGGAAACCAACGAGGGTGCCGAGTCGATAATATCCCATTTGAAATCCAAGGGCATCCCGGTAGGTATTATCAGCCGAAACAGTCGTCAGAGCATCAAAATAGCGCTGGAAAATTTTGATCATATCAGCCCGGACCAAATTGATTTGATTATTTCCCGCGATGATCCGGTAAAACCCAAGCCTTCTGGGGATGGTGTCCTCATGGCGGCAGGAATTTTCGGGGTCAAGCCTGATGAAATTCTGGTAGTAGGGGACTTTGCTTTTGATATTGAGGCTGGAAACCGGGCAGGGGCCACCACAGTCTTTCTGAACCCTCAAAATCTACCGGCACCCCTGAACAGCAATTTTTCCATCTCTCATCTGGCCGAACTTAAAAAAATTGTAAAAATGGGCCTTGCCCTTCCTTCCGGGAAACTTCCCAATGATCTTCTGAACATGTTTCTGAATCAATTTAACATTCAGGATCCATCATTGCTGATTTATCCGGGCATCGGTGAAGATATTGCCGCCGCTGATATCGGCAACGATCAGGTAGTGGTCCTCAAAACCGATCCCATCACCTTTGCAACCGATTCTATCGGCCGGTATGCGGTACTGATTAACGCCAATGACATTGCCACCTCGGGAGCTGTCCCCCGATGGTTTCTGACAACCCTCCTTTTTCCTGTCGGCACTACCCCGTCCCAAATCTGGCATGTCATGAAGGAAATTGAACACAGATGTTCCGAGTACGGTATTACCCTTTGCGGGGGGCACACCGAAATCACGGATGCTGTGACACGGCCTGTTGTCTCCGGAATGATGGCCGGGACTGTCAAAAAATCAGGATTAATCGAAAAGCAACGCATAAGACCCGGCGACCGAATCCTGCTCACCAAAGCAATCGCTGTTGAAGGCACCGCCGTTATTGCCAGAGAATTCCATGGACGTTTAAAAGAAATGGGCCTTTCTGATTCGGAAATAGAAAATTGCAAAAATTTTCTTGAGCATATCAGCATTTTGAAAGAAGCTGAAATAGCTACAAAATCATCAATGGTTACAGCCATGCATGACATTACCGAAGGTGGTATAGCCAACGCATTGACAGAACTCAGTATCGCCGGAGGACATAAGCTGCGCATTTATATGGAACATATCGCAATCTTTCCCGAAACCCTCAAAATATGCGAGCTTCTCCACCTTAACCCCTTGGGATTGATCGGCTCCGGCAGTCTCCTGATTTGCTGTAAAACTCATGCAGCAGCACCATTAATGGCCGATATCCAGGGAGCCAATATCCCTGTGGCATGTATCGGTGAAGTGCTGGAACCCGGGACAGGAATCCATGCCAGCCGCAAAGGCACTTCTGAAAAGTGGCCAAGCTTCGAAGTCGATGAACTCACCCGCCTTTTTATATAAGGTGACTGGCAATAAAAAATTATCCAAAGATTGCGCCGGATTTTGCTCCGTATTCAAGGCAAACAGGTGATCGCAAACGTTCCCCCCTTTTGGAAAGGGGGGACAGGGGGGATTTGAGGCGTTTTTAAATCCCCCTAAATCCCCCTTTGCCAAAGGGGGTCTTGCTGCACACAGCATCCCATAGGTCGATATTAACAGGCTGCATCGGGAGTAATGCTTAAATGCAAACCGTATCAAAACACTATTTGGAAAAACAGGTAATGCCTTATCAACCCATCACCCCAAATCCGTTTTCCCACTACCCGGCCCCGCTGAAGGAGTTTCCGGCCGGTTTTCCATCCTTTCCAATACATCAAGTTTCTTATTGAGTTCATCAATTTTTTCCGCCAGGTTTTCCATCTGATCCCGGGTCGCAAGGTTCATCTTTGACAAAACTTCCTCGATACGTTCTTCAACATCCCCCCCCAACCATTTTTGCATATTCCTGGTAAACCCTGTGATTTCCTGCTTGACCCGACCGGCCTCGGACTCTGACAGCTCTTTTGTTCTTACCAGCTGCCTGACCCTCTTTTCGAATTCATCCTCAGCCATAGTCATGGCACTGTGCCAAAGATCGGCATATTTTTGGTTATAACCGGCCAATGCCGTCTCTCCCATCCGCAGCACCTTGCCCAGAATGCCAACGGACTCATCATCGGGCGACTCCGGCCTGCCTTTGGGCTCGGTCCCGGTTTTTTCCCGCGAAACGACCCCCGGTTTTTTATGAGCTTCCAAATCGGGAACAACCTTTGGTTTTTTAACGGGATGATCACCCGTGATTTTTTCGGCACTGCTCAGTTCTTCTTCTTTTAATTTTGCAATAATTGAGTCGGAGATATCTTCATTGGTTTTACTCACCACCACTCTGAAGGAAGTACCTGTCCGCATAAATTCCTCTATTTCCCTCATGGTAATATACTTTTTACGGGTAGTGTCATACAGACGGCCATTGGCATACTTTTTTATTTCGTGCATCATTTCCGACATAATCAACCTCCTTTTGCAGTTTATCGCGTGGTCTGTTAGGTGACTGGCAATATAATATTTCCAAGAATTGACGCATTGCGTTATAATTGTCAAGTTTTTTTGTGTGCTTTTTCCCTTCTTAATTCAATCCCAAGGTTCTCATGATGGATAATCCCCTTGATATTTCATCATAATTGACCTATTTTATTATAAATATTAAGGAAGCACCTGAAACCATGAAATTGATATTATCTCATAAGCTTGTTTTACAAAATATTCCACCCGATCTGGAAAGGGTGCTGAAAAAACAGCTGATAATGACCAATCCGAAATGGTTGGAAAACGAGCGGATGAGAAGGTGGAATGGTAATACGCCTCAAAGACTCAAATTTTATGAAAATAATTCCCGGGGAGACCTGGTCATCCCCAGGGGATACATCCGGCAGCTGATTTTGATGTGCCGCCGGCAAAACATCGTCTATGAGCTGGAAGATAACAGGCGGGAGCACGAACCCGTGGATTTTGACTTTAATGGAAAACTTCGCCCCTACCAGCAAATGGCCGCAGAAAAGTTACTTGCCAAAGATTTCGGGACCCTGAGTTTTCCCACAGGAAGTGGCAAGACGGTGTTGGGGTTGTATATGATCGCTCAAAGAAAGCAACCTTCTATGGTGGTTGTTCACACCCGAGACCTGGCCCATCAGTGGCTTGAAAAAGTCACAGAATTTTTGGCTATACCTGCGGATAAAATCGGCATGATCGGAGCAGGAGAAGTTCGCATTGGCGAGCAAGTCACCATAGCCATGATTCAAACATTATACAAGTGTGCCGAAAAGGTATCTCAAAAAATCGGTTTTTTAATCGTCGATGAATGTCATCGCACGCCAAGCCGGACATTTACGCAAGCCGTAAGCGCATTTGACAGCCGCTACATGCTGGGGTTGAGCGCAACCCCATGGCGGCGTGACAATCTTTCCAAATTAATTTTCTGGCATTTGGGAGAGCTTCACTACAAACTGGAAAGAAACA
The DNA here is from genome assembly GCA_007127235.1 of Desulfobacteraceae bacterium. Classification (GTDB taxonomy): domain Bacteria; phylum Desulfobacterota; class Desulfobacteria; order Desulfobacterales; family SKZT01; genus SKZT01. The sequence continues at coordinate 17,416 of SKZT01000135.1, read as the reverse complement.
GTCTTGTGGAGTCTGGAGATGTGCTACCCGCCGAAGTGATTGTGCGAGAGACAAGCTTCAAACCTTATCATGATCCCAGCACGGAATATACTCAGATGCTGGCGGAAATTGTGGCTGACGATGACAGAAACCGTATGATTGCAGAAGATATAGCAAAAGCGGCCAGGGAGCATCCCGGTGTCTCTCTGGTCCTTTCGGATCGCAAAGCCCATTGCGAAACACTGAAAGCATTATTGAAATATCGTCATCATGTTGTGGCCGAAGTTTTTACCGGAGATCTATCCGCTATAGAGCGCCGGAAAGTTTTGGAACGATTGAAACAAGGAGAATTCAAAGTTCTTATCGCCACAGGACAGCTCATGGGGGAAGGTTTTGACTGCAAAGACCTGACCACCTTGTTTCTGACCACCCCCATTCGTTTTAAAGGCAGAGTATTGCAATACTTGGGAAGAGTACTCAGGCCTGCGCCCCAAAAAAAGAAGGCCCGGGTATTCGACTATGTGGACATTCATGTGGAGCCCCTGAAAGCTGCCGCGAAACAACGGATGAGCGTTTACCAAACCACTTCCGACCCAATCGGTACAGAATAAAAAATGCCCGAGAAAAAAATATTAAACGCACTGCCTGTTCAAATCATCATTCCCGTTGTGCTAACGGTGTTGTTATTTGTTTTGACCATATTTTTTCTGATTCTGCCGATAGTAAAAGATCAGATGATGACCCGCAAACGTGAGATGATCCGGGAATTGACAAATTCGGCGTGGAGTGCCCTTGATACGTATTGGGAGAAGGAAACTGCCGGTCTGATGCACCGGGACGAGGCACAGAAATATGCAATGGAACATTTGCGCCATATTCGCTACGGCCCGGAAATGAAAGATTATTTCTGGATAAACGATATGCACCCACGAATTGTCATGCATCCTTACCGCCCGGACATGGAGGGAAAAGACATTTCTTACTATTCGGATCCCAACGGGAAGCTTTTATTTGTAGAGTTTGTCAAAAAAGTGGAAAGCCAGGGGGAGGGATATGTAGATTACAAATGGCAGTGGAAAGACGACCCCGGAAAAATCGTTCCCAAAATTTCATTTGTAAAAGGCTTTTCACCCTGGGGTTGGATTGTGGGAACCGGGATCTATATTGAAGATGTACGCGCAGAGATAGCCTCCATTACGCGCAGGCTAACCATTATGTGCATAGGCATCCTGGGGATTATTGTCGGCTTGTCTTCTTATATAATCTTTCAGGGCCTCAAATCGGAACGGGGACGGTTAAAAGCTGAAAAGCAATCCAGAATCCAGCAGGAACAAATTTTTCAAGCCGCTAAAATGACATCTTTGGGCACTCTGGTGTCGGGGGTGGCTCACGAAATCAACAATCCCATTACATCCGTTATGCTTAACGCTCCGATTCTTCAAAAAGTCTGGAAAAGTATAGACCCTGTATTGCAAAAGCATTGCCGGGAAAACGGAGACTTCAAAATCGGAAACATGAGCTACGGACAACTCCAGAAACGAATGCCGCTTCTTATCGAAGACATTGCTGAAGGGGCAAAACGTGTCAAAGTCATTGTCGATGACCTGAAAAATTACGCACGCCAGTCTCCACCGGCAATGAATGATTCCGTGGATATCAATGCTGTGGTGAAAAAATCAGCGGCATTGGTAAACAATCTTATCAAAAAGTCCACAAACCATTTTTCAATTGAATGTGAAAACAATCTGCAAACTTTCAAAGGAAACGCACACCGCATTGAACAAGTGGTCATAAACCTTCTGGTTAACGCTTGCCAGGCCCTTACAGACAGCTCGCAGCCCATTTCAGTGGCCACTTTTTACGATACACAAAACCAAAGCTTATGTATACAAATTGCAGATGAGGGAAAAGGCATGACCGAAGAAACGATGGAGCGGATCACAGATCCTTTTTATACCACAAAAAGAGAGGAAGGGGGAACCGGGCTGGGCCTTTCCATCTGCAACAAAATCATCAAGGACCATCAGGGCTCCATGACCTTTACTTCATCACCCGGCAAGGGCACCACGGCAACCGTGAAAATTCCCGTATCAATAACCTGAAAAAATGCAGAGAAAGTTTATGAATGACAAATTAAACCCGGCAAATCCTGTTCTTATTGTCGACGACGAGCTATCAATCCTCTTGGCTATCGATACCACCCTGCAGATGGCCGGGTTCAATAATATCATCGGCTGTCAGGACAGCAGAGAGGTCAACCACATTCTCCAAAGCAAGAAGGTGGAAATTATTTTGCTGGATCTTAACATGCCCCATGTGGACGGAGAAGCACTTCTGGACCATATCAGCCGGGAATACCCGGATATTCCCGTAATAATTGTCACCGGAGCCGTGGAAGTCGATACCGCCGTACGCTGCATGAAATCCGGCGCCTTTGATTATGTGATTAAACCGGTCGAGGAAGGAAGGCTGTTGTCTGCGGTGAGCAGAGCTTTGGACTTTCGTGAATTAAAACTGGAAAACCTCGCTTTAAAACAGCGCATATTGAAAGAAGAACTGGAACATCCGGAAGCTTTCCAGGAGATCATTACCAAAGACAAAAAGATGTTTGCCATTTTTCAATATATCGAATCCATAGCCGGATCTTCACAGCCGGTTTTGATACAGGGAGAAACAGGCGTTGGCAAAGAACTCATTGCACGGGCAGTTCATCGATTAAGCCGTCCAAAAGGTGCCTTTGTGGCTGTCAATGTTGCCGGTCTCGATGACAACGTATTTTCCGATACCTTATTTGGCCACATTAAAGGTGCCTTCACCGGGGCCGAACGCGATCGTGCCGGATTGATTGAAAAAGCCAATGCCGGCACACTTTTTCTTGATGAAATCGGCGATTTAAGTTCAAGCTCCCAGGTCAAACTTCTGCGCCTGCTCCAGGAACGCGAATATTTTCCCCTGGGCTGCGATGAACCCAGAAAAACCACTGCCCGCGTGGTGGCATCAACACTTGCCGACTTAAAAAGCCTGGAAAAATCCGGAAGATTCAGAAAAGATTTAAATTACCGCCTAAGTATTCACCTTATATACGTTCCCCCTCTAAAAGAACGAAAACAGGACATCAGAATTTTAACCGACCATTTTCTCAAACAAGCCGCGGACGAATTGGGAAAAAAAACGCCAACACCCCCCGAAGAACTTTACACCCTGCTTTCCACATACTGCTTTCCGGGAAATATCCGGGAACTCCAGTCCGTTATATTCGACGCCGTAAGCCGCCACAAATCCAAGGTCCTCTCGCTGGATGTCTTTAAAGCCCATATAGAGAAAGAACAAGGAAGCCGGAAGACTCAAAAAACAACGGAAGAAATTTACGATTCCTATCCACTTGCCATCACAGGGGATTTTCCAACCATAAAAGAAGCTACCCGGTGGCTGATTGCCGAAGCCATGAATCGCGCCGGCGGCAATCAATCCATCGCATCGCGCATGTTGGGCATTTCACAACAGGCACTCAGCAAGCGATTGAAAAAATAGCTTTTTTCTCAAAGCTGCACAGCTTTGCCCACAAAAAAAATACCCCTACAACTTTTGCTGTATCAACAACCCAGGTTGTAAAAAGCCCCAAGACCTTTAAAAAAAACCTTTTAGGATTTTATGCATAATCACTCTCAACTTTTATTGTACCCCTTGTCCCGCATCATTTTCAATGAAGGGTACACACATATCACCAAACTTTTCAGAGAGTTACAATGATTTCAGAGTATTGGCACGCCGATTGCTCCATTATCCTGGCAAGTAGCAGTTTTCAGGCTTACTGAATATGGTTCAGTAAATTCTATAACATTAAATTACTGCACTAAATTAACGATTTCGGGTAAAACTTCGGGTTCACAGGCGTCTGAAAGGGGGTGCGATTGTGCTGCCTGAAAATGGAATAAAATTATTACCCGCAATCAATTTTTTTTTTAACGCTTAATTAAGGAGGGCAAATTGGTGGAAAAGATTAAAAACAGAGGATGGCAGGTTACTTTTGCAGGTTTGGGTATCAACCTGGCATTGGGTATTTTATACACCTATAGTATTTTCAGAGAAGAGATCATCGCATCCATTGAGGCCGGGGATGGTCGTTTTAACTGGAGCCTTTCTTCTTTGAATGACCCATACGCGGTTTGCTGTTTGGTATTTGCTTTTACGATGATTTCAGCCGGCAGGCTTCAAGATAAGGTAAGCCCAAGAATTACGGCAATTTTCGGAGGTATTCTGACCGGCGCCGGATTACTGGTTATTTCTCAGTCCAACATTCTCGCCAACTGGATTTTGGGCTTTGGTATTTTAATGGGTATGGGTCTTGGATTCGGTTATGCTTCGGCGACTCCGCCGGCAATCAAGTGGTTTCCCGCCCGTAAAACCGGTATGATCGCTGGTATCGTCGTTGCCGGATTCGGTCTTGCATCAGTTTATATTGCACCTTTATCTCATTACCTGATTGGCAGATTCGGACTTGAACAGGCCATGATGATTTTCGGTGTTTCCTTTATCATCGTTGTATGTGGTTTGGCCATGCTCCTGGTAAATCCTCCGGAAGGGTATAAGCCTGAGGATACGGATGAAGAAAAAGCATGGGTTAAAGCCAGTAAAAAACCGGCTGCTCCTGCAAAAAAACCAGAGGAATTTCCTCCGTCTGAAACAATAAAGACCAAAGCATTTTGGAAACTTTGGACGATGTTTTGCATAGGTTCCGGTGCAGGCCTTATCATTATCGGTACCGTTGCCGGTATGGCCCGGACCAGCCTGGGTGATCTGGCATGGATCGTGGTGGCACTGATGGCCGTAGGTAACGCAGCCGGTAGAATAATTGCCGGCATCATCTCGGACAAAATCGGCACTTCCAAAACCCTGGTCATGATGATGACCCTACAGGCAATTATTATCGGGGCCCTGATTTTTATTCCTGAACATCAAGGTATTTTAATTGCTACAGCCGCAACCTTGATCGGTTTTTACTATGGTACCAACCTTTCGCTGTTCCCCTCATCAACCAAAACTTATTTTGGTCTGAAAAATTTCGGTATGAATTACGGTCTGGTTTTCAGTGCATGGGGTGTGGGTGGATTTATATTCCCAAGAGTTTCCCAGATGCTGGTCGCATACACGGGCTCTAACGAAACATCTTATATTCTGGCATCTTTCCTTCTGTTTCTGGCTGCTGGCCTTGCCATTATTACCCGCGCACCCAGAAGTATTCGTGAAAGAGCTAAAGTCATCACCGTTATGGAACCCGGCAAAGTCTATTCCGGCCATTTCATCTATCAGCCTGTTTTCATGCCGGTCCTGAATACCGAACCTCAGGTGGAAACTGACAAGGATAAAAACGATGAGGAAACGCAGGTTGCCAATCTGAATGAACGTAAAATGGTTAAAGCTTAACAAAACCTTTTCATAATCGTTAATTGATGGTAAAAAAGCCCGGGGATATTACCCCGGGCTTTTTTTGTTTTAAAATTAACTCTATAATAAGGAGGAGGGGAATGTTAAAATTGGGTGAGAAAGGAGCCATTCTGCAGCGTGATGAGGAAACCTATGCCATCGCTCCCCATATTCCCTGTGGGGTAGTCACACCGGAACTGCTTCGAAAAATCGCCGACGTGGCAGAAAAATACAATGCCAAAGCTCTGAAAATCACGGGAGCCACTCGCATTGCCATTGTAGGGCTGAAAGAAGAGGATATCGACGCCGTTTGGGACGCTTTGCAGATGGACAAAGGTGCAGCCGTGGGGTTATGCGTTCGAAGCGTTCGTACATGCCCCGGCACTACTTTTTGTAGACTGGGCCTGCAGGATGCCCTGGCAATGGGGATGGAACTTGACCGGCGATATCATTCCGTAAAGATGCCAAACAAGTTTAAAATTGCCGTATCCGGCTGCAGCCTGTGTTGCAGTGAATCATGGGTCCGCGATCTGGGCCTGATTGGTAAAAAAGACGGTTGGCAAATAGTTATCGGCGGTAATGTGGGCGCTTCACCCCGAATCGCCCAGGAAGTAACTTCCGGCCTCAACGATGAGCAGGCTATTGTAGTAGCGGAAAAAGTCGTCCATTGTTACAAGGAGAATGCAAAAAAAGGAGAGCGATTGGGTAAAACCTTGAATCGGGTCGGGTTATCCATATTCCAGCAGTCTCTTGAATAATACATCACTGACTTCTTTCTTCTACAACATATTGGACAGTCACCAGCGTTTTGCTTTGCGGTGCCGGTCTAATGTAAGTCGAAGGATCAAATACCAGTGGGACCAATATAGTACCGGATTTGGAAATATTGCTCAGGTTTATTTTTTCCGTATAAATGGTTGCTGTCTCATACACGTTGGTTCGAGGGCCGGTTATCTGAAGGGTTTTAGGGGAAATGTCAACCTCGATTAACAGCAGGTCCGGGGATAAAGATCCGCGCCAGTCGGCCTGAATGGGCACCTCTTTTGTTACGGGGACATCCAGGATAACAGTCACCGCAGCAGGTTCAACTTTCATCAACGATATCCCCGGCGGCAAAGTGATATTATCCTGCGTTATATTAAAATTATTTTGCCCCGGACGAACATTGCCCAAATCGATTCGCACCGATAACTGGTCAGGCCTGAGCGATTTCAATAGTGCGCCTGATCCGCTTAAGTTAAGCCGTACGGAAGTAACCGATGTGTCAAAAATTTCCAAACCCGGTTTTCGGTTCATATATTGGATCGGCACTTCCATGGTCACAAGAGTATAAAATCCCTTTGAAAAAGACAGCCAGACGCCCACAACAAACAACAGACTCACCATGGCGGCAAGACCGATTTCAAGCCTTTCCCGTTCCGGATATTTCAAGGGTTCTTTTGGCGCAATTTTGAGATGCTCCCGTATGATGTCCCCCAACAGTCCTTTCCGATGCACCGGTGAGATCTTGTTACCTTTGGCTGCTATAATACGACCGCTTTCTTCCGAAACCACGATAGCAAGCGCATCGGAATTTTCAGCAATACCCAGGGCCGCACGGTGCCTTGTACCATAATAGGATGGTATATCCTTGCGTTGTGAAAGCGGCAAAATTACACCCACTTCCGTAATGCGATCCCCATGAACAATAGCGGCCCCATCATGAACGGGATTATCTCTGAAAAAAATGCTCAGAAGCATTTCTTTGGAAAGTTTTCCCTGCCATGAGATACCGTTTTGAACTTGTTCCTGGATATCGTGCTCCCCGGGTATGACAATCAGGGCACCCACATATTTTTGAGACATCTCGAATACACCCTCGACAATTAATTCCACCGACGTCTTACCCTGCGGCTTTTGTGAAATGCCCCATAAAATACTTTTTAAATCCTTGGCTTGAATAACACTTCGAATTTCATTTCGAAACACCACGATGAGAATCAGGGCCGCAACAGCCATAATGCCCTGAATAGCCCAACTGGTCAAAATCATTCCAAAATATACTGCCAGGCTCTGAAAAAACCATAGAAACGCAATGCCGATCAACCCTCTTAGAACAATTGTCCCCCTGAAAATAATGTAAAACCGAAAAAGAAGGTAGCTGTTAAGAATAATATCAACTGCATCCTGCCATCGGAAACTTAACGAAAAGAGGGCAAATTCATCCATTATTAATCCGTAATACTGAATCTGAGAATTTTCATTACCTGGCCCTTGGGCCCAACGATTTCAACCCGCCAAGGCCCCTTATCAGCCCCTCTGAGCTGAATACTGCTGTAAGTTCTCCACCTGGGGGGCTCCACAGTCAGCGATTGGGTTGTACTTAATTGATCTTTGCTGTACCATTTGTGAAAAATAATGGTCTTTTCGGGAACCGGATCAAACGCCGAAAAACAGCAAACACTTTGCGCGGAGATTGAAAAAACCACACTAGGATTGACAGGCACCAGGTTTTCTACCGCCTCACACATGAATGCTTCCACAAGAGTTAGCTTTTCCGGAACCGTGGGGGATATCAACTCTGTGGCGTTGGGTTGCTCCGCATTATCATTATCCGGCTTTTCCAAGCCTTCGTTACTTTTTGAAACTTCTTGAACATTATGATAAACATTCAAAGGCTCAACACCCTGGGAAAAAACTGTTGACAAAAAAAGGGCCAGGCAAAACAGTGCCGTCAGTGAAAAAACTTTTCTTTTCATGGAATAAACACTTTCAAATAAAAAAAGGTAATTAACACAACCTAACAAACATAATAATATTTATGCACCAAATAGTGTCTAAAAACAAGCTGGAAGAAACAAGCCTGTATCTTTTCTATGTTTCTATTTTCTTCTATGCTTGACATAAACACCAGATTACCATAGTAATTTAAATTTTTCTCAGGATGGTTGATGTGTCTGCAAAAAAATACGGCCATTGCTTTTTTAGTCTTAAAGTCTGTGAAAATTCTTTTTAAACATAATAACATTTGAAATACGATGAAAAAAACAAAGATCAGCCAATTTCGAAATATTGGCATTATTGCTCACATTGACGCAGGTAAAACAACTGTCACCGAACGTATACTGTTCTATACGGGTAAATCCCATAAAATGGGCGAGGTCCATGATGGTGAAGCGATCATGGATTGGATGCCTGATGAACAGGAACGGGGAATTACCATCACATCGGCTGTAACCACCTGCCAATGGAAAAATTGCGATATTCAGATAATCGACACTCCCGGTCATGTCGACTTTACCATTGAGGTTGAACGCAGCCTCAGGGTTTTGGACAGCGCCATAGGTGTGTTTTGTGCCGTCGGTGGTGTAGAGCCCCAATCAGAAACTGTTTGGCGCCAGGCAGACAAGTACCACGTTCCCAAAATGGCCTTTATCAACAAACTTGATCGCATTGGAGCGGACTTTTTCGGTACCGTGAATATGATAAAAGAGCGCTTAAAAGCAAACCCCTTGATCATGGCGTTGCCCGTGGGAAGCGAGGACAGCTTTGAAGGGGTTATCGACCTGCTGCAAATGCAACAGGTTATATGGGATGATGATTCCCTGGGTTCTTCTTATAACTACCAGGAAATATCCTCTGATTTGAAGCAGCAAGCCGATGAGTATCGTGAAAAACTCATGGAAACACTGGCCGAAATTGATGATGACATCATGGAGGCATACCTCTCTGAAAAACCTGTTGGACTGGAAACACTTGTGGGGGCAATCCGAAAGGCAACCATTGAAATGAAGATAGTGCCGGTGCTTTGTGGAAGCGCACTCAAAAACAAAGGTATTCAGCCCCTTTTAGACGCAGTCGTAAAATATCTTCCCAGCCCGGATGACATTCCTCCCATAAAAGGAAGCCATCCGGTAACGGGTGAGAGCATCGAATATCCGCCCCGTGAAAACGTACCCTTAAGTGCGCTGATCTTTAAAGTTTCCATGGCCGAAGGAAGAAAACTCTCTTATGTTCGAATTTATAGTGGATCGTTGCGCGTCGGGGATGAGGTTTACAACCCGTCACGAAACAAAAAAGAAAAAGTGGCACGTATTTTGAGAATGCATGCCAATAAAAGAGAACGAATAGAAGAATCAGGTGCAGGGTCTATCGTGGGAATTATCGGGCTAAAAGAATCTTCCACCGGTGAAACCCTATGTTCTTCCCAAAACCCTGTAATTCTTGAAAATATTGAACTTTATGAGCCGGTTATCTCGGTGGCGGTGGAACCCAAAACTCATGCAGACCAGGACAAGCTGGATCAGGTACTCGAAAAATTCTCGGCAGAGGATCCAACTTTAAAAGTTCGAAATGACGAAGACACCGGCCAGACCATTTTATCCGGAATGGGTGAACTTCATCTGGAAGTTATCATCAGCCGTATGCTCAGGGAGTTTAAAACCAGTGTCAACGTGGGAAAACCTCAGGTGGTTTATCGTGAAACCATCGAAAAAAGAGGGCAAGCATCTGCTGTGTTTGACAGAGACGTGGCCGGGCAACATCATTTTGGAGAAGTGCATCTTATTTTAAAACCCCGTCCAAGGGGCACCGGAAATCATTTTTCCTCTCAGATAAACCCTGAAACTATCCCCGAAAGCTATATACCCGCCATCGAAAAAAGTGTGATGGAATCTCTGGAAAGTGGTGTAGTTATGGGATATCCGGTAACCGATGTTCATGTAGTATTGGCAGGAGGATCATATAAAGAGTCCATGGGCAGTGAGCTTGCTTATAAGGTAGCAGCATCCATGGCGTGCAGCGAAGCCTTGAAAAAAGGTGCTCCATTTCTCCTTGATCCCATCATGAAAATTGAAATCCTTGTACCCGAAGTTTCCATGGGCGATGTTATCGGAGATCTAAATGCAAGAAGCGGAAAGATTGAATCCATTGAAGCCAAGACAGGCTTTCAGATTATCAAGGCTGTTGTTCCCCTTGCCAAAATGTTCGGTTATTCCACCTCGCTTCGCTCGGCAACCCAGGGAAGGGGAACATTTTCCATGCATTTTTCCCATTTTGACCGAATTTAAAAATGCGGATTATTTTTTGCGAATGTCTTTAAACTCGTTTCGAACATTTTTCAGGATATCTTCTATTTCTTTTTTTCGCTCGGGGTCCTGAGTATTTTTGAGTGCTTTTTGAAAGTGAAAAACAGTATTTCGGGGATCTCGTCTTTTTTCATAGAAACGGGCAAGATGATAATGGGCCTGAAACAGATCGCCCTGTTTTCCATAGCTTTCGCCCAAAAAATAGTAAGCCTGCTCATAATCGGGGTGGGATTCGATCAACGTCTCAAAAATGGTAATGGCCTCACTGAGCTTTCCCAGTTCCGCCTGCGTGCGCGCAAGATAAAACATCGTTTCGGGGGCAGCACTCTCTGAAAGGCTCACAGAGGCTCTCAGGGCAGTGAGCGCTTCCGGTAGCCGGCCGTCAAAAAAATGTATGCGCCCCAAATCTCCTAAAATGGACCTGTCCAATGGATTTTGCTCCAGAACCTTCTGAAGATGAAAAGCGGCGTCCTTGCGATGGCCGATTCTAGCTAAAACAAGGCCGTATCCATAACGGGCTTCAGTATCATTGGGGTTTCGTTCCACGGCATTTTTAAAATGTGAGACAGCCCTGGTTTCATTGCCGTAAAGCGCCAAAAGACGAACACGGGCCTTTTTAAAGTCCGCAGTAGCTCCCATAGAAGGAAGCTCCCCTTTATTCTGGGACCAGGAATCAATATAGGCGATTCTTTCTTCAGCTGCCGGATGCGTTGATAAATACGTCGGAAGACCATCAAACCATCTTTTACTGCGAATTTTGTTTAATATGGTCATAAGCGCCCGGGCATCGTAACCGGCACGGGTCATGTTATCCAAACCGACCTTGTCTGCCTGAATTTCATCTTCACGGCTGTAAGCCAGTTCCAGCGATTGCACGGCTGCCATGGAGCCGACGGTTAGCGCCTGCGCAGCTACATCGGCACCGCTGACGCCCAAAAAAATCCCGGCCGCAAGGCCGGCAAGTGTGGCAAGATTAAGCTTGGAGGATCGATCTATTTTATCCGAAATATGGCGACACTGCACATGGGCTATTTCATGAGCAAGTATTCCGGCCAGCTCGTCTTCGGTGTCCATTGCTTCAATTAGTCCCCTGTAAATGAAAATATGACCGGCAGGGGTGGCAAAAGCATTGTAAACATCCGAATCTATCACATAGAACTTATAAGAAAATGGCTGTGGGGGAAGCTCTCTTAAAATGTTTTGACCGACGGAATTCACATAGTTCACAATATACGGATCTTTTACCAGGCTCAATCGATTTAAAACCACCTTTAAAAATTGCCTGGAAAGCTCTTCTTCCTCGGCAATAGTAATGGCCCGGGATCCCTGGGGAAACAGCAAACCGGCCAATACTGCCATCAGGATAAAAAAATATATGGCTTTTTTTAATAGAAACATCGAAATGAAATACTCGTTCTAAAAAATAATATTTATAAAGAATTTTCACATTTTATGCTATGATCTTTCTTTGGTCAAATCAGGGTCTAAAGATCAATATATGAAGATTATCGCAGAATTCAATCTTCTTTTCAAAATAATTCAATTATGTTAGGGTTTTTTATTATGTCACAAATTATCTGTATAGCCAATCAAAAAGGCGGAGTGGGCAAAACCACCACTGCTGTCAATCTGGCGGCGGCTTTAGCCGTTTCTGAAAAGCGGACACTTTTGATCGACTGTGACCCGCAAGCCAACGCCACCACCGGCGTTGGAATAGACAAATCCGCTTTAAAAAAAACATTGTATCATGGTTTGATAGGGGAAGCCTCTGTTTACGATATGATCGTCGACAGTCCCATTGAAATGCTCAAAGTGATTCCCTCCAGAGTTGAACTGATCGGTTTCGAAATTGAGATGATGGAAACTGAAGGTCGTGAAAAAGCATTACAACGGCTTATTGCGGAAGTTGAGCAAACTTTTGAATTTATCATTATCGATTGTCCGCCCTCTTTGAGTCTTTTAACGGTTAATGCCATGACTGCAGCACAATCCTTGTTAATTCCGCTTCAATGTGAATTTTACGCTCTGGAAGGTCTTGGACAACTTCTTCAAACCATTAAAAGAATAAAGCAGAGTTTAAATCCGACCCTTTCCATTGCAGGGATCCTTTTGACAATGTTCGACAAACGCACAAATCTTTCACACCAGGTGGCAGAAGATGCCGAAAAATATTTTCATCAGCTGGTTTACCAAACAAAGATACCACGAAATGTCAAACTGGGGGAAGCACCCAGTTTTGGAAAACCTGTTATACTTTATGACGCATCATCTGTTGGTTCAATAAGTTACATTAATCTGGCCCAAGAGATTTTAGGCACTTCATAGATGATAGGGAACACTATTTACAGGTGTCAAAAGATTCAAAAGGAAAACGATGAACGATAGCAAAGGGATTAAAGGGTCTGAAAGAAGAAAACCAAAAAAAATGGCATTGGGAAGAGGCCTTGATGCTCTTTTACCGGCCATTGAATCGGCCAGTGAATCGGCGGATAATCGGGCTGATGGTTTTATCATGTGCGATATCGAATTGATTCGTCCCAATCGATATCAACCTCGTTTGCGCTTTTCCGAGAAACAACTGGAAGCACTCGCAGAATCAGTTCAACAGCAGGGAATTCTCCAACCGCTTCTGATTAGAAAAGATAATCAGGGCTATGAACTCATTGCAGGAGAAAGAAGGCTGAAGGCCGCAAAAAAGGCCGGCCTTACCCAGGTTCCGGCCATTATCCGGAAAGTTTCAGATCATGAGCTTTTAGAGATATCCATTATCGAAAATATTCAACGGGAAAATTTAAATCCCATGGAAGAAGCAGAGGCTTACCAGCGCCTGATGAATGAGTTCGGGCTAACCCAGGAGCAAGTAGCCGGTCGTGTTGGAAAGAGCCGTTCCGCCGTAGCCAATTTTTTGAGATTGACCAATCTTCCCCGGGAAATTCAGGAAAGCATCATTGACGGCCTTATTTCCATGGGGCACGCTCGGGCCATTTTAGGTCTTGAAAATTCCGCTCAGCAGCGAGCCATCTGGCGACATGTTATTACCAAAAACTTGTCCGTGAGACAAACAGAAGCTTTGGTAAAAACCTTTAAAGAAAACAGGACGACACCTGAGCCCAAAGAACCGACATCCGAAGAAATTTTCTTTTCCAATATGTCAGGAGATCTTTCTCGGCATCTTGGTGCCCGTGTGGAAATAAAGCGAAGAGGAAAAAAAGGAAAGGTGGAGATCGAATTTTATAATGACGATGATCTCAATCGACTTATAGAGCTTTTAAAAAATGAGCCCAATGAAATCTGAATTGCTGGGCACCTAAACAGGTTAGTTTTTTTTTAATCCTATGGCTTTACATATCATCATTGATGGCTACAACCTTATCCGCCAGTCAAACCTGTTAAGTGCTTTTGATCAGCAAGATATCCGCTCAGGACGCGATGCGCTCATTGATTCACTTGCCTGCTACAAGCGAATAAAAAAACACCGAATCACCGTGGTATTCGATGGTACCGAAGCGCCCGCATTTTCCCAGGAAAAAGACCGGATGAAAGGAATCGATATTCGCTTTTCCCGTTTTGGAGAGCAAGCCGATGCCGTCATCAAACGAATGGCCAAACAATTTCGTGAGAAAGCACTGATTGTGACTTCGGATCGGGACATAGCCTTTTTTGCCGAAACAGAAGGAGCCACTTGTTTAAGCTCGGGGGAATTTGAGCAAAGACTGGCCATGGCCTCTTACCAGGAAATAAAAGGGGTTGATAATATTCAGGAAGACAGCGGATGGGTTCCCAACACCAAAAAGAAAGGCCCCAAAAAGCGGCTTTCCCGTAAAGATCGTCGCCGCAAAGTCAAACTGCGTAAGCTTTAATCATTATGAAAATAGTTATTGCACAAACCGCCGGTTTCTGCATGGGTGTCAGACGTGCCGTAGAGATGGTACTGGATGCCACCAAAAAATACAGCAGCCCCATATATACATACGGCCCCCTCATTCACAACCCGCAAGTATTGGAGATTCTTAATGAAAAAGGTATCCGGATTCTTGAAGAAATACCATCAAAGGGTTTTGGAACAGTCCTCATAAGAGCTCACGGAATTCCCCCAGACAAATATGAACAGCTGAAAGAGGCGGGATTCAATGTGATTGACGCTACCTGTCCCAGGGTTATCAAAGTTCAGACCATTATAAAAAACCTGGCCCGGAAGGGTTATGCTTCTATTATAGTGGGTGACCGTGACCATGCGGAAGTAATCGGACTTCTGGGTTATGCGGGTGAAAAAAAGATGGTTATCGGCAGCCTGAAACAACTGGAAACCATTCCTCCTTTTGAAAAGGCAATTATTGTTGCCCAGACCACTCAAAACAAGCAATTTTTCGAAGAAGTAAAAGCATGGTTTAAAAATAATCGCCCCGAATATTTAGTTTTCGATACAATCTGCGGCTCCACGGAAAAGCGGCAAAATGAAGTCAAGAGGCTGGCGCAGATAGTGGATGCCATAATTGTGGTGGGCGGCTATACAAGTGGCAATACCCAGCGCCTTTATGAAATTGCCAAAAGATCGGGGAAACCGTCTTTTTATGTTGAAAACGAATCCCAACTGGATTTGCCATCCCTGTATCATGCCAAATCCATTGGGATTACCGCCGGAGCTTCTACACCAAACTGGGGTATTCGTAGAATATTCCAAACATTGGAAACCATGCCCCTAGAAAAAGATAAACCCCTGTCAAAGTTTTTCTTTTCCTTTTTAAGACTGCTTCTTTTTTCAAGTACCTACCTGGCAATAGGTGCAGGCTGCATTTGTTATGCCGCTGCAAAACTTCAAGGCATTCAAAATTTTATCCCTTACAGCCTGATTGCCTATTTTTACGTTCAATCCATGCACATTTTCAATAACCTTACCGGTCGTCGTGCAGACCGGTACAATGATCCGGATAAAGCGCTGTTTTATGCGTCCAACAAACCGATTTTATCCGCATTGGCATCCGTAACCGGTATCGCCGGGTTGGTTTTGGCCTGGTTTTCAGGCTTTATCGTTTTTTTGCTTTTTTTACTCATGAGTATTATCGGACTGCTGTATAATATCAGAATCATGCCCGGCGGTTTCAGGGGCATCAAATCGGAACGAATTAAAGATATTCCAGCCTCAAAAACATTATTGGTTGCCTTTGCATGGGCCATAGCCACAAGTTTTTTTGCTCCCCTTTCTGTCCATGGGCATTTGACCCTGTCTTCCATTGTGGTATTTTTCTGGAGCGGAGGGCTGGTTTTTTCCCGCACAGCCTTTTTCGATATCATGGATATGCATGGAGACCGGATGGTCGGAAAAGAGACACTTCCTATTGCCTTGGGTGAAAAGCTCACCATGAAAATTCTAAAAATATTTTCTGTACTTCTTGCCATATTGCTTATCGCGTCCAGCTGGCTGAATATTATCCCCGGCGCCGGATATGCACTGGCCATATGCCCCTTGTTTTTTATCCTTTTGCTTTTTTCATATGAAAAAGGTTATATAATCCCTGGGCTTCGGCTGGAATTTCTTGTGGAATCTCTTTTTGTTGCAACAGGGATAATCACCGGCATCTGGGCTTTTTTCCATCTTGGTTAATTAAAATGAAACAGGGGACACTCTTTTTGATTATCGGCAACTCCGGATCCGGAAAGGATGCCATTATCCGGGAGGTCATCAAAATATGGCCTGATTCCAAAATGCCGCTTCGGGCAGCCAAACGCTATATTACCCGTCCTCCCCACGAATCAGAGACTCATGTGAGCATAACGCCGGATGTTTTTTATCATTTGAAAGGGGAGGGAAATTTTTTTTTAACCTGGCATAGTTACGATTTGGAATATGGTATCGGAAAAGATGTGCTTACCTGGATTTCACAGGGAACGAATGTGCTGATCAATGTCAGCCGCCTGGTGGTATCTGAAGTGCGCCTGAAAATACCCGGTGCAAAAGTTATTTTCATATTCGTACCTTTGGAGGTAACCATTGCCCGTTTAAAAAAAAGGGGGCGGGAAACCGCCAATAGCGATTTGTTCCATAAACGGCTGATTCGGGCCAAAAATAACCCAAATAACCTTGATGCGGATTTCATAATTGAAAATATCGGCTCCCTGAAAAAATCCGCTCAACAATTGCTTAATTATATGTTTAGTGTTATTGATTAGAATTTTCCACGCTCATGACCTGACAATCATTGGGCAAACTTTTAGCCTGCGTCCGAAGCAGGTGGAAACATATCCGAAACAAAAAATTTGGGAGGTATATCCATGGAAATTCTGGTACTTTACTATTCAAAAGGCGGGAATACCCGAAAACTAGCCGAGGCCATTGCGGAAGGTGTTGAGATGGTGGAAGGCGTGAGCGCAAGTTTAAAAAACACCGATAATGTCAGCAAAGATGACTTCATTTCCTGTAAGGGAATTATTGCCGGTTCTCCGGTATATTTTGGCACCATGGCTGCTCAGTTAAAAAAGGTTTTTGATGATTATGTCAGCGTCAGAAAAAAGATGGAGGGAAAAATCGGTGCCACGTTTACCACCAGCGGGGATCCCACAGGCGGAAAAGAGACCACCATGATGTCGATAATTCAGGCACTGTTGATTTACGGGATGGTCATTGTCGGAGACCCCATGTCCGCCACAGGTCATTATGGTGTCGGGTGTGTCGGTGCCCCCGAGATCCAGTATAAGGAAAATGGCCGTAAGCTGGGGCAAAGAGTGGCACAATTGGCAAAAAAACTCTTTTCGGAGTAACCGGGTTGGATAAAGCAGGGCTGAAAAGCTGGAGTGCGAAAGTTGCACTTTCGCCTGCTGAGATTGGCTTGCTGATCGAATTACATTATTTGCGCATGTGTTTGCACACACGCCTCTGTGCGAATGAATTCGCACCTACAGGTAAATCCAGATCCGGTGAATCCATACAAATAACGAATTTGGGGGTGATT
>SKZT01000018.1 GCA_007127235.1 Desulfobacteraceae bacterium | reverse complement strand
CGCTGTTCTGTCAATGATGATGACATGAATTCCTGTATTGAGAAAATGGTTGAAGCTGATGGGATCGTCCTGGGTTCTCCTACTTATTTTGCCGATGTGAGCACTGAGATGAAAGCTCTGATTGATAGAGCCGGAATGGTGGCCATTGCCAACGATCACATGTTCAAACGAAAATGCGGTGCAGCGGTGGTAGCCGTGCGGCGGGCGGGCTCAATTCATGCCTTTGATACCATGAACCACTTTTTTACTATCGGCCAGATGATTATTCCGGGTTCCAGCTATTGGAACATGGGATTCGGACATGAAAAAGGAGAGGTCAAGTCCGATGACGAGGGAATGGAAACCATGAAAAACCTGGGCATGAACATGGCATGGCTGATGAAAAAAATCTCAGTATAAAGCTATTTCAACTTCTGATAAGCTTCCTGGATTTCCTTAAATTTTTTTTCGGCCAGGCTTTGAAATTCTTCCCCCATATGACTGACTTTGTCGGGATGGTAGATATTGGCCAGGCGGCGATAGGCCTTTTTAATCTCTTCGAAAGAAGCGTTTCTTTGAACTCCCAGGATCGTATAAGGGTCTTTTTTTACACGTTGCTGGTTGGCGGCGCCGGAGCTTTTCTGATAATGGCTTCCATAACCTCCTTGCTGCTGCTGGTCATAACTTTGACCTTGAAACTTTCGGTAGGTACCTGATGATTTTCCACGGTTTGAAAAAAAATAGTACCAGAGCAAAGCAAGCACCAGAATATCATCAATCCAACCAAGGCCAATTATATAATTGGGTATCAGATCAAAGGGCCAGATTACATAAATAATGGCAAGGATTGTACAAATGGTTTTCCACATTGACTTTTTCCTTACGGCTTATTCCTCAAAATCATCATCCTTGTAACGACGTTTTTTTATGATAACCTTCAAAAATGCAATAACTGTCAGTAACGCCCCGGCGACAAAAAGGATTTCATGCACATGGTTGCTGAAATAAGTAAACCAGTTATAATCTTTGCGTATCGAGTCTTGCCATCTTGATTCCATCTGTTCCAAACCAATGGGGTAAACCTGGTGAAAGGCTTCATGGGCAGTGTTTCCATGAGCCATACGGTCAAGATAATCCAGAAGTTTTTCCTGCCCGAATTCCCGAACCATATAGGTAACAAAACTCTTACTTTGCTCATATGCAAGTATACGCGCTGTTTTAGATCTGGGAAAGCCTGAAGTGAGGTTTTCAAAGGGGATAAATTGTCCTGAAGCGGATGCCCGGTTTAATGCTGATTGTCTCCGATTGTAAATGATTTCATCAAGGCCCCCGCTTGCCCACTGGCATAGACCTTCATCCAGCCATGTAGGAATATTGGGGATATGCTCGTGTAACAACAAATGACAAAATTCATGGATAAGGGTGGTTTCCAGAGAAAACGGTCTGGTGGAAACTATGGAATAATCCATAACGATGAGGTTTTTTGACGGAACCGCATAGGCCACAGTGATTGGATGGCCTGCCATTTGGATAAAACGTTCGCGATCATTAATCAAAACAATGAGGGGTTTTTGGGAATATATTTTGCCAAAAAGTGCCTGAGTTTTTGTTCTGATTTCCGGGTAAATGTTAATCACCTTTTCAGCGCCGGGAGCCGCACCCGGTTCATAGAAGATAGTAACATAGGAGCTTTCCATCCCTCTCATTGTTTCTGCATCGGCATGTTGCGGCAACACGCAAAGAAGAGTCAGGAATAAAATGGTTAAAGTTTTTGGAAGTATTTTTTTTATAATCATGGAAAAAAATTTAATTCACAGAATTGTTTTTGCCAGGGGTTTGATCCTGGTTTTTTTGATTTCTGCCGAGTATAAGTTTGGCGTCGAGAGCTATCCAGCCCTTATTGGAGAAAACCAGCGGGTTAATATCAAGATGACTGAAAGATTTACCGATCCGGTGTGCCAGGTCAGCAGCAGATGTGATAATTTGGGCCAGATGATCGGGATCACAGTTTAATCCGCGATAGCCAAAAAATGCAGGTGCAATTGTTAACTCCCGGATCATGCGGCCGGCTTCCCTAAAAGTCAATGGTGCCAGACGAAATGACACATCCTTGTATAGCTCAGTTAGAATCCCTCCCATCCCAACCATTACTGCAAGCCCAAAATTGGGATCAACCATTGCCCCCACGATCAATTCGGGACCCCTGAAATGTATTTGTTCTTCCACAAGAATTGGAATATTGGGAAATTTTTTTCTGAATACATCTATTGTTTCTGCGATTTTACCCGATTCGACCCCCAAAACCACACCGCCCTGATCTGTTTTGTGAAGAATACGGGAAGAGCATACTTTGACAACCGCAGGGAAAGTGACTGCTTCCAGATCGAGTTTTTCTTCGGGTAAAAGCCTGATGCTCCGGGGAACCTGAATGCCGAAGGAAGAAAGAATCGCTTTTGTTTCGAATTCATCCGGATAACCGTGGATCAGCATATTGTTCAACTGGATTCGGTCTTGTTGGTTCATGATGATGTCCTGATGGCATGAAGTATTTCGGCTCGCTCCACAAGAAATCTTGCGGCTCGAACGGCTCGTCCGATTGAAGGAAAGCCCACAACACCTTCCTGGTGAAACTGTCTGAGATAACGATCGGTAAAAGGGCCGTATTGCGTAAACACAATCACCGGCTTTTCCGATGATTTGATTCTGGAGGAGATAACTTCCACCAGTCGGCCGGTAATGGAAGGGGGAGAAAAAAAAGCGGTACAAATAACAATATCCACCATGTCATCTTCGATGATGGCGCAAAGTGCGTCACCGATCATCCTGTCATTGGCGCTTGCAGTCAAGTCAACGGGATTTCGGCATGATGCAAATGAAAAAGATCTGCTTCGAATTCGATTTATGGTTTTTTCTGAAAGTCGAGCCATTTCAAGACGGATTCCCCCTCGGGGCATCTCCACGTGATCAGCCCCCATGACCCCGTATCCGCCTGCCGGAGTCAAAATCGCCACCCGGTTTCCTGCAGCTGGAGGCAAGCCAGAAAGCGTTTTGGCGGCGTCACATAGCTCTTCGTCATCAAAAACCCTTTGTATACCGAACTGGTGAAATGCACCGCCCACCACACGATCCGACCCGGCAAGCCTTCCAGTGTGAGAGCTTACTGCATCCGCCCCTGTCTCTGAGCGTCCGGCTTTAAGAACCACCACAGGCTTTAAAAGAGACACTTTCAAAGCCTCTTCAAGAAACCGCCGCCCCTGAGTTAAACTTTCGATGTAAAAAGCGAGGCAGTTGGTTTCCTCATCTTTTCCAAACCATGAGAGAAAATCGAGTTCATTCAGATCGCATTTGTTTCCAAGTCCTACAAAGGCGCGCATTCCAAATCCGGTATTGCTGGCAAGCCCAAGGGCTTCCGTGCCCACCGAACCGCTTTGGGAAATAAAAGCGACTTTTCCTCCACCCCCTAAAGCCCTGTCTCCATGATCAACGAAAATGGTATCCAGTTTGTTGTGGGGTAAAAAAAGCCCCAGGGTATTAGGTCCTAAAATCCTTGTCTTAAAGTTTCTGGTAATGGAAACTAACTGATCTTCGAGATCACATCCTTTCTTTCCGGCTTCGCTGAAACCCCCTGCCACTACAATCAGTTTTGGAATTCCTTTACGGGCGCAATCCTTTGCAACCCTGACCGAACTTTCAGCACCGATGGCAATAACTGCCAGGTCTACAGTTTCGGGAAGGGCATAAACATTATGGTAAGCTTTTTTGCCCAAAACTTCTTTTTCACGAATGTTAACCGGATAAACGTGACCTTTGAAGCCAAGCAACTGCTCAAAAATGATCCTTCCCACCCGACCGGGAGTATTGGTAGCCCCAATAACGGCTATGGACCGGGGATTGAGAAGGTTATCAAGATTTGTGTTTTCTTTCATTGCGTTAATTAGCGGGTTTTAATTTAAAAAAGCATTATTAAATATATTAAGATTTCCGAAAGATAAGGTCAATATGATCGGAAAGTATTACACGGAAGATTAATTTTAAAATTATAAAAACTGGTCATTTATCATTCTGGAAAACTCGGGTTTTTTAGGGTTGTTTTTTATACGCAAATCTTGCAAAGTCTCTTTTAAAGGATTTGGATTAAACGCTGTAAAAGAAAAATGAGTAAATAGTGCCTGAACTAAAAGTCCGTTATTTTCTCTCCCAGTGGGTGCATAGGCGCTGACCTAAGGGATGTTGCAGCAAGTCCCCCTTTGGCAAAGGGGGATTTAGGGGGATTTAAAAAAGCTTCAAATCCCCCCTGTTCCCCCTTTTTCAAAGCACGAAGCGACAAGATTGGGGGTTATATGGCTTGAGAGCCGGCAAACACGCGAAGGTGATTGGGACAGGGACATTCCCTTTTATCAGGCCCTGAATGCGCTTGCTCATCTGGATCTTCCTGAATCCGATGCCCAATGCCGTAAAGCATTCAGCCGTCTGTTAAACACTCAGAACCGAAACGGTGCATGGGGCGAAACTCAGCAGGAATGGTGTACCTTTTTGACAATCCATGGCCTGCGAAATAAAAACCTTCTATTATAAAATTAGTTGTTATCAGTTCCCTTTAGACAAGTTCTATCCCGTCCAAAGTGCTATAAATCGGAAAACGAAAAGAATAACCTTTAAATAGGAGAAAATTATGAAACGTAAAGCTTCAGCGGTATGGAAAGGCACCATAAAAGAAGGAAAAGGAACTATCTCGACCGAAAGCAATGTCCTTTCAGATACTCAATACTCTTTTAGTGGTCGATTTGAGGAAGGTACCGGTACCAACCCCGAGGAATTGATTGCTGCTGCTCATGCAGGCTGCTTTTCCATGGCTCTTTCCGGCCATTTGGGAAATTCCGGACTTACACCAGAAAAAATCAGCACCACTGCTACAGTTACACTTGAGAAAAAGGAGGATGATTTTGCGATCACCTCGGTGCATCTGGATGTTTCTGTAAAAATTCCAGGTGCCGATAAACAAGCATTTGAAACAGCAGCCAATACAGCCAAATCCGGTTGTCCGGTGTCAAAATTGTTGAATGCAAAAATTACGATGGATGCCACGTTAGAAACATAGAAAGCGGGTTTTGAACTTGACCGACTGTCAGGAAAAAATTGGGCAAGCTTAACCGTTTCGGGTTGCCAAAATTGTTTTTCAGATGAACCGGCTTGCAGTCGGTCAGGCGAAAGTACAATTTTCGCACTCCAGCCTCGCTTAATTTATTCGCACAGATGCCTCAAAAATTAGCCCCCCTGAATTTTTGCCGGTGCGGCTTGCTCAGCCGAAGAACCAGTAACACACGGCAATAGCGGTTATGATACCGGTCAGATCTGCAGCCAGTGCACAGCCTACCGCATGTCGCACCCGGCGAATGCCAACTGAACCGAAATAAACTGCCAGCACATAAAAGGTGGTTTCTGTACTGCCCTGCATGGTGGCGGCCAGTAGGGCCGGAAAGCTGTCAACCCCGAAGTTGTGCATGGTTTCGATGAGCATGGCCCGAGCACCGCTTCCTGAGAAAGGTTTCATAAAAGCTGTCGGCAGTGCATCGATAAAGCGGATATCCAGTCCCATTGCTTCAACCAGCCAGCGAATCCCACTCAGTCCGGCATCCAGAGCACCGCTGGCACGAAGTACCCCTATGGCCACCAGCATGGCTACCAGATAGGGCAGCAGCGATACGGAGACCTGAAAACCCTGCTTGGCACCTTCCACAAAACTTTCGTAAACATTGATCCGGCGAAATGCTGCAATTAGTAAAAAACCGATAATAATGCCGAATAATAACAGGTTGCCAACAAGAGTGGAAGTGGCTGCGAGAACCGATGCTGACATCCCGGCCAGTGCGGTCAGCAGGCCTCCAATGGCCAGGGCGGCTATAAAAAGAAAACCCAGTAAAACGGGGTCCCAGAGTTTCAACCGTTGCACTATCGCTACTGTCAGTAAACCTGCCAGGCTGGAGGCCGTGGTGGCCAGCAGAATTGGAAGGAATACCGCTGTGGGTTCGGCAGCACCTTGCTGAGCGCGGTACATGAAGATGGTAACCGGCAGCAATGTTAAAGAAGAGGTATTGAGCACCAGAAAAAGGATTTGCGAATTACTGGCGGTGTCCGGTTTGGGATTCAGGCTCTGCAAGGCATGCATGGCTTTGAGACCAATTGGTGTGGCGGCGTTGTCAAGCCCCAGCACGTTGGCCGCAAAGTTCATGGTAATATGCCCCAGTGCAGGATGACCACTTGGCACGTCCGGCATCAGACGACGAAACAGAGGGTCGAGCAGTTGCGCCAAAAGTTTGACCAGGCCGGCTTTTTCAGCAATCGCAAGAAATCCGAGCCATAGCGTCAGGGTGCCGACCAGAAGCAACACAATCTCGACACTCAGTTTTGACATGTCAAATAATGCTGCCACCAGGCGACTGTAGACTTCATGGTCACCCAACCCCAGCCATTGCCAGAGTGAAGCGGCAAAAGCCACCAGAAAAAAGCTCAGCCAAAGTCGGTTAAGCATTTTTTATCAGCATCCTTCAATGTCATTTTTGAAAAGCCCGAATTTTTTTCGTTCAGGCTATAAGGTGCATAAACTTTCTGTCCGCCCCGGGAAAAGGATAGAGATCAAGCTGTTTTACAGTTACCCATCGATAATCGACCGGGCCGTTTAGTTTCAAATAGCCTGAAACAAAAGTGCAGTTGAAAATATCCATCACGATTTTAAAATGGGTGTAGGCATGTTTAATGCGGGTCAGAAATGAATCCACAGCAACATCCAGGTTGACTTCCTCCTTGATTTCTCTGATGCAGGCCTGCTCGGCAGTTTCATTTTCACGGACTTTGCCTCCGGGAAATTCCCAAAGTCCGCCCAGATGCCCCTCGGGTTTGCGCTGTGTTATTAAAATCCTGCCGTTTTTTCTCAGAACTGCCGCCGAAACATGATACACAGGAATTTTTTTCTTTTTAACCCGTTTGGGAAACTGATCAACCACGCTTTGATGGAAGGCCTGGCAGTAAGAAATAACCGGGCAGCTCGGGCAGTCGGTGTTTCGAGGTTTGCAGACAAGTGCCCCCAACTCCATAATCGCCTGGTTGAAAATTCCCTGGTGATCTTCGCTTTGGGTATCCACAAACCTGAGTGCATGCTGATGAAAAATTTTCCCGGCACTTCCATGGTTTACCGGAGTGTCGATTAAAAAAAGCCTTGAAAGCACACGCTTTACATTGCCGTCAACTACCGGATGGGGTTTGTGAAAGGCGATACTTGCCACTGCGGCAGCTATGTATTCTCCTGTACCCGGTAGATTTTTCAATTGTTCAAAAGACGATGGTATATTTCCCTGGTGATGTTCGACAATTTCAAGGGATGCGCGATGAAGATTTCGTGCCCGGGCGTAGTAACCCATCCCTTCCCAGATTTTTAAAACCCTCTGCAAATCAGCGCCGGCAAGAGAAAAGATATCGGGAAATTCTCGTAAAAATTTGTGAAAATAGGGAATGACGGTTGTCACCTGGGTCTGCTGCAGCATGATTTCAGATACCCATATGGCATAAGGGTCCGCGGTTTGACGCCACGGAAGATCCCGGCGGTTTTGATGATACCACTTCAGAAGGCTTTCACGGATTTTTTTAAGGTGCATGGATAAAAGTGGGGTTGATGGTCAGCGGCAAATTTTACCCATAGATAATTTTTATGAGAATCGGTAAAATCAGGGCCAAAAGAATCAATATGCCCGGAGTGGAAATATAGGGGGCATACCAGGGTTTTCTTTGAATTTTTGCTTTTTTGGTCTCCGACATAAACCAAGTGCCGAGCAGGAAAGCTGCAATCAGAACCGGCACGTATTTGATAATTTCTAAAAATGATGACACCGGGTATTAATCCTTTCTATGAAAAAAATATACAAAGACCATTTATTCCGCGTTATTCCGCGGCTGAAGAATGATCTGAAATAAGTGTTTTTAAAACGTCTTCCTTACCGACGATGCCCACCAGTTTGTCATCATCGTCGAGTACCGGAAGGGTATGAAAATTATTGTCCACCATCAGCGCCGCAACGGTTTCAATTCGACTATCGGGCCTGACGGTCACCGGATTTTTCACCATGGCATCCGCAACTGTAATCGCTGCAATTTTTTGGATTTCTTTTTCCAGTTTTTTTGTGGATTTCAGTGGTATAAAGCCATCCAGAAAACTGAACAGCGTGGGGATAGGCAGACTTTTCTGCTGAGCAATCAGATCGCTCTGGCAGATAATGCCGACCACTTTATTGTTTTCATCTACCACAGGAAGACCGTTGAATCGTTTTTCCAAAAGAAGCCGGGTGGCCTCAGTGATTTCAGTATTCGGTTTGACACTGACAATGTTAGTGGACATGATATCTTTCACTGTGAGCATTTTGTTCTCCTGATTGTTATTGCAGCGTTTTTGATGCTGGCCGGTTTATGTAATTTTTTTAAAAGACAAAGTCAGAATCAAACCCTCACTCTTCAATATCCTATCACACACGGTTGTGTCAATATGGGGGTTTATAATGGATCCAACAGCTTTCTTTAAGTACTTCTTTTATATCCGCCGTGCTTTTCTTTTGATACTTGGCACGCAACTTTGTCAACCGTTCATTTAATTGCTCACGGCACTATGACAGCAAATGAAAAAGAAGAGGCATGATAAAGCGCCCCAACAGAAGAAATAATAAAAGCAGGATAACCCAGCGAGGCAGCAGGCGAAAAAATTCAGCGAATTGTTGACAAAATTGCCTGTTCATTTAAGCTGCACCTTTTTCAGATATATCCCCAATCTTTTAATCTGGAATATGCATGCTGAGCATATTCACCCTGATTTACCTTTTGGAGATAATCAAAATACTTTTGAGCGGATTGTTCTCTTCGGCCCATGCCTTCCAAAGAAAAACCCTGGAAAAAGGTGGTGTTTGGATTACCGGGAAGTACTTTTTCATAATCATTGAACTGGGCCAGGGCCTGTTCAAAATTGTTGAGCTGCAAATGGGTCATGCCTAAAACATGCTTGGCCTGAGATTCTTCCGGATAAACCTCTCTTGCTTTTTGGGCAAATCTGCGCGCATCCCGGCTTTGTCGCATGGACAGAAGACATTTTGCCATTTTAAGGTTTCCGGCATAATCCTCCGGAGCAGTTTTCAATGACCTTTCATATTGCTCACGGGCTTTTTGAGGATTTCGTCTCATCATTTCCCCATCACCATCCTGCATGGCCTTAATGGCAGGGCCAATTTTTCTAAGCCTATTGGTATTATCCATATATCTTTCTCTGTAAATGGGCCGGACCTTCTTTTCTGAAATATATCTGGTTTTAACTTCCCTGATTGCGGTCTGGTGACGTTCGCTGCTCATTGGATGAGTCGAAAAAAGAACCGCCATGGAGCTTTCATTTTTTCCCGACATTTCATTGAGCATATTCATGAGCCCCACAAATCCCTCTGGATTGTAATCCGATCTGACCATATATTCGAGACCGAGAGAATCGGCTTCTCTTTCCTGATTCCGGCTGTAGCCGGCCAACAGGGCTCCAGCTCCGATACCCCCCAATCCGGCAACCAGATCTCCCATCTGGGAGCCGGCTGTAGCTGAAACTCCGGTTAAAACCACAGCTGCCAAAAGCCCCCTTGTCATTCTTTGACCGGTATGACGGGATGCCACATGGCCTGCTTCGTGACCAATCAGGGATGCCAGTTCAGCTTCATTTTCCAGGTCAAGGAGAATACCCCGGGTAATACCAATGGTTCCTCCCGGAAAAGCGTATGCATTCACATAAGGAGCATTGAGAACATGAAAAGAATAAGGCATTTGCGGACGGTGACTGTTTGCAGCAATCACCTGGCCAATTTGTGATACGTAATTGTCAAGGCCCTTATCCAAGGTGGTGCCATAATCAGCTGAAATTTGATGGGGTGAATTCTGTCTGTCAAGACTGATTTCCTGGGATTCTGACAGAAGCATAAGCTCACGGTGTCCGGTTACAGGGTTTATTGCACACCCAGCCATAAGGCTTATACCGGAAACAACTGAAACCCTGAGAAATTCACGGCGGCTAAAAGTGCTGTTAAAAAAATCTTCTTTCCCTTTTTGGTAACGCAATGGTCTCATCATAATTTTCCGTATTTTTTAAAATTAACTTTTTATTGCCAGTCACCTTAGTCTGGGTTTTTGAATGTATCGATCCCCTCACGCCCGTGGCTTAGATGAAATATAATTCCTTTAAGCCAAAATCACAATACTTATACTTATGCGTCTTTTAAATAGTGCCTTGACCTTAGCCCAATAAGAGAATAAATTGAGAATCAATGTAACCTTATATGAAAAAACCTGGTTATAAAGGATTTGGGAGTGACTTGTTGAAGGAGTGCAAAAGCTGTGCTTTTGCATTTTTTTCTCGTTGCCATGCTTTGCGTGGGAACTAGGGTATAAAAATTATTCTCTGGTTACATGAATTGAGCTTATGGGGTGATAAAATAAATCAAAAATTTCGAAGGGGGGATCAATGACGAACGAAAATGATTACTCAGGCAGTGGTGGGTCTCAAATTGAGCCTCAGGATCAGGAGGCTTTTCTTGAATATTTGAAAAATGCTTTTGCCAGGCTGCCCAGAGACATTTCGCTTATTTTGTTTTCTTCATCTGGCCAGGAGGATATTTTCAGTGACGCCAACCGCAGGGTTATCCGTGCATTCAGGGAGCTTACGGACAAGATTGTTTTTCGCGAATACGATATTGATCACAAAGAGGCCAGGAAATATCAGATTGATTTTCCATCAACACTCCTGATTGCTCCCGACCATTACAATATCCGATGGATAGGTTCCCCTGTGGGAGAGGAGGGCAGGACGTTTTTGGAAACATTGTTTCTGGTGGGGATGGGAAAGAGTGACCTGAGCCCGCAGGCTGCAAAAATCATTCAAAACATTGATACCCCCCGGGATATAAAGGTGTTTGTAAGCCCCTCCTGTCCTTATTGTCCGCAACAGGCTGTCAACGCAGTAAAAGCGGTTGTAGAAAATCCCGGAATGATTTCTTTGGAAATAATCGATATTCAGTGCAGCCCGGAATTGGCGGATCAATATGCAGCCCATAGCGTGCCCCAGACATTTGCAAATGACATGCTTATTGCCATGGGAGCCCAGCCCGAGGAGCTTTTTGCATCTTCGTTGGACAAGCTGGAGCAGCAGACTGTTTTTATCCCTGATAGTGATGCCGAACTGGTAAATCTTGATGTTTTGATTATCGGGGGAGGGCCCGCTGGATTGACCGCCGGAATATATGCTGCCAGGAGCGGACTCAACACTGCCATTGTGGAAAGGGCTTCACTGGGCGGACAGGTTGCAACGACTCCCATCGTGGAAAATTACCCGGGATTTACCTCTGTAGGAGGTAAGACGCTGGTGGACATTATGGTCAGCCATGCCCTGGAATATGTGCAGATTTTTCAGGGGGAAGAAGTGGTGGAGATTGAGCCGGGATTTCCAATTAAGGTCACCACAACACGGCGGCGCTTTGAAACCAACACCCTTCTTTTGGCCACAGGAGCAAAGCATAAACCTCTGGGGGCTGTCGGCGAAAACCGCTTGGCCGGAAGAGGTGTAAGTTATTGCAGCACATGTGACGGGCCGTTGTTCAGGAGAAAAAAGGTGATCATGGTCGGGGGCGGTAACAGTGCAGTCACTGAAGCCCTTCATCTTCACAATATCGGGGTGGAAGTCACACTGGTTCACCGCAGAGATACTTTACGCGCACAGGAATTTTTAAGCCGGCAACTTGAGGAAAATTCAATACCGGTACTTTGGAACACCGAAGTAAAGGAAATTCTTGGAAAAGAGCGGGTGGAAGCCGTGAAATTGATCAACAACAAGACCGGTGAAATTACCGTGATGGAAACCAACGGCGTGTTTATTGCCATCGGATATGAGCCCTCTGTCGAGCTGGCCAAAAAAATCGGTATCGAGCTTAATGATGAAGGATATATCAGGCAGGATGGAAGGCACCGGACCAATATTCCCGGAATCTATTCTGCAGGTGATGTGGAAGGTGGTTATAAGCAGATTGTCACTGCGGCAGGGCAGGGATCCGAAGCGGCCATTGTCATTTTCGAAGACCTGATTAATCCGTATTGGAAAAAACAAAAAGCAGTTTAACCATAAGTGCCTCTGTGCGAATGAATTCGCACCTACAGGTAAATCCACATCCGATGGAAAAAACCTGTAGGTGCGAATTCATTCGCACAGCTGAGCTTCGCACACAACTGAGGTTCATTTGTAGTATATCTGGTTTTACAAACGCCTCTGTGCGAATGAATTCGCACCTACACGTAAATCCACGTGCGATTTGGGAATCGCCCCATGTTCCTCACTTTTCCGGCAGATATTTTCCGCTTATCCCCCTTTCTTCAATGCCTTTTGATATAATCAGGTTCTTGCCGCTTTTTATCCCATCGGCAATCACATCAAAATCCGCATTGGATTGGCTTGTACCTGTTGTTGCAATTTTGGGATATCGGTAATGGTAGTATTTTTCAAGCTGGGGATCCTCCAGTTTTGTCAGAGCAAAAAAGTCATCCGCAATATTTTTCAATGAAGTAAATGAAGATTGCTGAAGTTCAAGCTTGCGTTGAAAACCCCGGATAACCCCCACTGCATAATCGGTTTTGCGGTAAAAATTCAGGCCTCTGTTTTTGTTATACTTTTTCCATTCGGCTTCGATGTAGTTTTTGATAACCTTATAAACATATGAAGCGATTTTGAGGTTTTGTAAAGTTCCGGTGATTTCAAGCACACGACCCATCTTTTTTTTCTCGATGACATAGGACGGAACCCATATGCATTTGACAAAATAGAAAGACTCCAGAAGATTAGCCAGGGTATAAATTTCCCGGGTATGGCGAAGTGCCGGCTGATTGAGGAAAATGCTCAGAAAATGCCGGTGCTTGTTTTTTTCGATGATCTCCAAATTGTGTTTGGCGATTAATTCATGCGCTTTGGCCATGGCGGATTCGGCTTCATGTCGGTTTTGGCTTTGGGCCAGGGCCAGAAGCTTTTTGACTCGCATAAGAATCTTGTCTTGTTCACTCAAGCTGCTTTCACTCAGACGCGCATCCAGAGGAGGGTAGCTGCCTGAAGCCTCCGGGTTTGCCCGAAGATGATAGCAGGCTTCCTGAAAAGAAGGTCCGTGCGACGTTTCTTCAAAAGCATCCAGAACCTGATGAGCGAACTGATGGGCCATTTCATGATAAAATACTTCCAAAACCGCATCCCAGGAGTGATTTAACACCAGATTACGGCTCAGCGAGATTTCTTTTCGCAACGGAGACCAGTATCCAAGGCGATTTTTCAAATCTCTGATGCTGATCAGCGGCTTTTGCAAAGATTTTTGCCATTCAGGTTTCAGCCATCCTACAGAGTCCTCCCAATGATACATAAGGCCATGGAGCATGCGCCTTTCCAGTTCTTCCTGAATGATGACATTTTTAGGTTTTCTTTTCTCTTTCATCCTGAATCTGATATCAAATATAAAGATGCTCGGCAATCTTATTTGACAACCAAAGTGTTGTTTAATATAGATATAGTTATATAATTCAAGGTCAAAACATAAATGCTTCTTAAAAATCAAAGAACTGAAATAGTAGAATTCGGAAAAAAACTGGTCAAATCAGGTCTCACCACAGGTACCGGCGGCAATTTGAGCTTTATGGACCGGGATGCAAACCTTGTGGCCGTAAGCCCCAGTGGGATAGACTATGATGATATGCTTGCCGAAGATGTGGTGGTTGTTGATATGAGTGCCGAAATTGTGGATGGTAAATTAAAACCATCCAGTGAGACTGGAATTCATCTGGGGCTTTATCGTAAGCGTCATGATATTTCCGCTGTGATTCATACCCATTCGCCTTATGCGACCACTATGGCCTGTCTGAACGCTGAAATTCCGGCAGTGCATTACCTGGTGGGCTTTTCGGGCAGCAAAGTTCCTCTGGCCCCATATGCCACTTTTGGAACCGAGGCGCTGGCAAAAAACGTTTGTGGTGCTATCGGTAGATACAATGCGGTACTTATGGCAAATCATGGTTTGATTACCGTAGGGCCTGATTTGTTGCGGGCGTTTTGTGTTGCGGAAGAAATCGAGTTTGTGGCACGCATTTATTATCAGGCAAAAAATATCGGTGTTCCGGTAATTCTCACTGACCAGGAAATGAAGAAAGTTATTAAAAAATTTTCGGGTTATGGGCAGAAAAAATAAGATCTCAAAACTTTTCTTCCGGGGTAAATGAAAATGAATCGTCTGCTGCGTATTATTAAAACCAAGTCCTTTATTATTGGTGCTTCCCTGTTAATTGTTTACACCCTTTCAGGCTTTTTTCTGGTTCCCTATCTTGTAGGACATTATGTCCCTAAAATTGTCCACGATAGGATCGATAAGAAAGCCTCGATAGGAGAAGTGCGATTCAATCCCTTTGTTTTCACCTTTGAAGCCAACGATTTTGCCATAGACGAACCGGACGACCGTCCTATTTTAGGATTCAAAAGGTTGTTCTTTAATTTTCAGCTCAGAAGTATTTTCAAATGGGCATGGACGTTTAAGGAGGTTGCTGTTGAAGTCCCCTGGATGAACGCAGTGATCGCCCCCGATGGCACGCTGAATCTTGCAGACCTTTCACCACCTCCAGAAGTTCCGCCGGTTGAGGATATGGATGAGTTGCCGGAAGAAGAGGAGCCATACTCTTTACCAAGGTTGTCTGTCGGGCATTTTATTATCCAGGAAGGGCGGGTCGATTTAGTGGATGAACGACCAAGTATTCCTGCTGCTGTGAATTTCGAACCCCTAAGCCTGAATATGAAAAACCTGACCACCTTGCCGGAGGAAGAGGGTTCGGGAGCCATTACGATAATCAGCGGGGATGGCGCCACTTTTCATTGGGTTGGTGATTTCAGTTTGAACCCTTTGGCCACAAAGGGATCGTTTGCCATTGAAGATATCCAGAAAGGCACACTCTGGAAATTTATCAGGGATGAACTAAATCTGGAGATGCCGGAGGGGAGCATGAACCTGTCCGCTGATTATGATTTCCATTTAGGCCATATTGAGCCCCGAATGATGCTTTCTAATCTCGATGGAACCCTTACCGGTTTGATACTCAAATTGGAACAGGACCAGGAGCCGTTTCTGGAGGTAGCTGAAGCAATTGTCAGGATTTCACAAATCGACTTAATCAAGCAGTATGTTGATGTGGAAAATGTCTTGATTGCAGACGGTTTCGCAAATCTTGCGGTGGATGAAAGCGGTATGCTTAACCTGGAGCGGATAATCAGGGCTTCAGATGGACCGAATTCGGGCAGTCAGACGCCGGCGGTATACGCAAATGTTTCTGCTGAACCCTGGATTATTAACCTGTCCGCTTTTGAGGTGGACGGATTCGGCGTGGATTACCAGGACATGAGTCGTAAAGAGAGAATGGAAGCCGGAATTGGTGATATTAAGGTTGCCCTGAAGGCCGTAGCAGAAGCCGGCATTCCCCAGACCAGGCTTTTTATAAATGATCTTGCGGTAGGCCTTTACGACATAACGGCAGGACTGTCCGCTACCCCGGAACCGGAAGTCCGGATTGACGAGTTTGTGCTTGAAAAGGGGGTCTATGATTTGACGGCCAACCATTTCACAGCAGAGAAAGCTTCAATAAACGGTGGGACGGTGGATTTTCGGAGACAGGCTGACGGTAGTATAGACCTGTTGGCTCTGGTTGAGCCTCCCATGAGCGAAGCCGTTGATGACAAAGTTGAAGAAATCCCGGATGATGAATCTGTTTTCCGGTTTATGATAAACACCGTTGCGGCATCCGGTCTGGAAGTCGCTTTTACGGATTTGTCCGTGGAACCGGAGATTCCGATTTTAAATCTCGAAAATATTACTCTGGTTCTAAATGATCTTGACGGCATATCTCCTTCGGCTTTTGATGCAAAGGTGAACGTGCGCCAGGGCGGTCAAATTATGGCCGAAGGCATGATAGATCCTTCTGTGCCCTCTGTAAAATCCGATATCAATGTGGAGAATCTGGAACTGAAAACGTTTCAACCCTATGTTGAAACATTGGCTTTTCTTGTGGTTGACTCGGGATATTTTTCCACCCATGGCACAATGCAATATGGCAATAAGCAAAAGGATTCACAGATCTCTTATGACGGTGGCTTCAGCATAGACAACCTGAACGTGGTTGAACCTGAGAGCAACGAAACATTCGTTGGCTGGAAAAATTTCGGGACTGAAAGTTTGAAACTTCAAATCGATCCCAACCGGCTTGAAATCGGACAGCTGGATATTGTGCAACTTAGCGGATCATTTATTATTTATGAAGATCAGACCCTTAATGTTCTTGAGGTGATCAAAACCGATCCGGATGTTGAGCCCATTGCCCCGGAGGTGCCCGATACCGATGAAAAGGCCGCTGATTTATTTTCGGTACTGGTTCGTAATATAACCCTGAGTGACGGTAATGTGGAATTCGCAGACTTGAGCCTGAAACCGCAATTTGGAACGAGGATTCATGAACTCAAGGGGTCGGTTTTTGGAGTTTCCACCGATCCTGATGCCCTTGCCGAGGTCAGTCTCGAAGGGCTCGTGGATGAATACGGAACCGCAAGGATCCATGGTGAATTGAATGCCTCCAATCCTACTGCTTTTACCAATATGGGTCTGGTTTTCCGCAATATCGAAATGACCAACCTGACTCCCTATTCCGGCAGGTTTGCCGGTCGAGAGATTGATTCCGGAAGACTCTCGGTTGATCTGAATTACCTGATTGAGGACAGCCGGCTTATCGGTGAAAACCAGATCGTGGTGGAGCAGCTGGTGCTGGGAGAAAGAGTCGAAAGCCCTGATGCCTTGAAACTTCCTCTGGATCTTGCCATTGCACTATTGGAAGATTCAAGAGGAGTAATTGATATCGGCCTTCCTATCAGAGGTAACCTTGATGACCCCGAGTTCAGTTTAGGACCATTGATCTGGAGAGCTTTCACTTCCTTACTCGGCAGGGTTGTGACCAGTCCGTTCCGGGCCCTTGCAGCACTTATTCCCGGCGCCGAAGATAAAACCCTCAACATTATTGCTTTCGAGACCGGCCGTTCAAATGTTCCACCACCAGAGAGAGAAAAACTGGTTCTTCTGGCAGAAGCCCTTCAAGAACGACCACGGTTGAAAGTTACTGTGGAAGGCCGCTACAATCCGGAAACTGATGCTGAAGTATTGCGTACAGCAAGCCTGCGCCGTGCCCTGGCTTCCAGGATGGATCAAAAAGTTGAACCTGATGAGGACCCAGGCCCGGTGAACTTCAGAAACCCGGAAGTACAGGAAGTTATAGAAAAGATGTTTGAGGAGCGTTTTGATGTCGATGAACTCAATGCCGTTAAAGAAGAACTGAAGCGGGTGGAAGAAAACACGGAAGAGGAGTTGGATACCATTCCAGAGGATGAAATTATAGATCGCACTGAGCTTGCAAGGGAGCTCTTTGGCCGGTTGGAAGAAGTCGAAACCATTGAGGAGACGGATCTATTGAAGCTCGCCGAAGACCGGGCCAATGCCATTGTCAATGAACTAACCGGACCGGGTGGTATTGACGAGGATCGAACCGAAATAAAACCTCCATCTTCTGTGGAAAAGGAGCATTTGCCCACAGCATTGCTGGACTTGGAAACACTTCAATAAATTGCCAGGAAACCTCATTCGAGGCAAACAACCTGTAGGTGCGAATTCATTCGCACAGCTGAGTTACGCATACCCACGGGGTTTATTTTCTATTGCATCCGTTTATACAAACGCCTTTGTGCGAATGAATTCGCACCTACAATTAAAATCATATCATTTAAAAAAAATCATCCAAAAAAACTTGACAGTCTTTTTGCGATCGCGTATAAGGTTCGGAGCACCTAACATTTGTAGCCAGTTTAAATGGTGTTGCTGTTCGAAAACATGATGCCTTGAAAATATTTGGAGATAAAGAACCATGAAAAGATTTAGAAAAATACATAAGCTTTCAACTGAATGCACCGAGTGCACTTTGGGCACTGAGCATCACAAACCTCCCTGCCAGGTATTGACCCAGGTCAAAAAAGGATGCCGTTGCCGTATCCGGAGGCATAATGCCCATGGAGCAATTCGTCAGCGTCTTCTGGATCTTGGTTTTGTACCCAATGCCGAGGTGGAAATGATACGCTGTGCCACTTTGGGTGACCCTTTGGAAATGCGCATGGGAGATTACTACGTAACACTGCGCAAACGCGAGGCCGACCTGATTGAAGTCCAGATGGCCTGATTTATTTGAGATAAAGGCGCAAATGTCATCTCCCAAAAACAATATTTCCATTGGTCTGGCCGGCCAGCAGAATGCGGGCAAATCAACCATATTCAACATGCTGACCGGAGCCAGTCAGCATATAGCCAACTATCCCGGTGTGACTGTCGATAAAAAGGTGGGAAACTACCGTGATGAACACGGCCGGGTGGAGGTTGTTGATCTTCCTGGTACCTACAGCCTGACCTCTTTTTCCCTGGAAGAGCGTGTGGCCCGGGATTTTCTGCTCAGAGAAAAACCGGATGCCATTGTTAACGTCGTTGATGCATCCAGTCTGCGACGCGGTTTGTATTTTACCTTTCAGTTACTGGAAATGTCCTTTCCGGTGGTTATGGCTCTGAATATGGTGGATGTGGCCGAGGCCAACGGTCGCCGGGTAGACTCTGAAAAGCTTGCGCAATTGCTGGGTATTGGGGTTGTTCCCACCGTGGGGCGAAAGGGACGCGGCAAGGAGAAACTGCGACAGACGATCCGTCAGACTGCCAGAGAACCTAAAGCAAAAGGCAGCCTGCGAATAGAATATGACCGGCTTGAGGAGCACATTGACTCTGTCTATGATGTCTTAAGCGAATCCAAGGCTCTCGCAATGGCTGTGCCCTTGCGCTGGATGGCGGTAAAATTACTTGAGGGTGATTCTGAGGCTTTTAAGTTATTGAATCATTATCATAAGCAACCCGAAAATGTGATCGAGCTGGTGCGTTCCTCCGTAGAAGCTTTTGAAGAAAAAACAGATATTTCCCCTGGTGATTACATCGTTTCCTGCCGGGATCGGGAGGCCTCAAGAATTGTAGACCAATGTGTCGAGGTGATCAATACGAACACCGTTCATGTTTCTGAGAAAATCGACAGGGTTCTTTTGCACCGTGGTCTTGCACCGCTGTTTTTGGTGCTCACGGTTTATTTGATTTATGAACTTTCTATTGTTCAGGGATATAAGCTGACCTTTCTCACATGGCCTGCCCTGGCCTGGATCCGGGCCACCGTAGCCGGATTGTTGCCCGACCCCGGAATGCTGCAGGACACGATACTTCGCTCGCTGCCTTTGTGGATGGTGGACAGTGTGAATACCCTGTTGAACTACGTTCCGATATTTTTGATACTTTTTGCACTTATCGCTATTCTCGAAGATTCCGGATACATGGCCCGGATTGCTTTTATCTTGGACAGGGTGTTTCATAGTTTCGGCTTGCATGGGCAATCCACACTCCCCTTCATTCTTGGGGGGGTGTTTACCGGAGGTTGTGCAGTCCCCGGTATTATGGCCACCAAAGGTATTCCGGATGAACGATCAAGGCTGGCAACGATTTTGACTGTTCCATATATGAACTGTCTGGCTAAAATCCCGCTGTATACGCTGCTGGTGAATATCTATTTCACGGCCAGTCGATCCTACGTGATGCTGTTTATCTCCACGATCACAATTATCATGGCCATGATCATTGCCAAGATTCTTACCTCAACTGTTCTTCGAGGCCGGGAAACTTCGCCCTTTATAATGGAAATGCCCAATTATCATATGCCGATGGTTACCAGTGTTCTTCGCAGAGCTTTCGACCGGACCTGGGTGTACATTAAAAAGGTTGGGACCATTGTTATTGCTGTGGCTGTCTGCGTGTATGTCCTGCTTCAGTTCCCCGGTATTCCCGATGATCGTATGGAACACTATCAAAAGCGGATGGATGCCGCCATTAAAGACTTTCAGGCAGATATTCAAGGAACACAGTATGCGGATCTTCTTGATGATGAACAAGGGCTTTTGGATCTGTTGAACATTTCAGCCAGATACCGTGAAGCAAAGCTGGCAGCATCTACTCAGGAGGCTTCCCGGGCTGTGGATGAGCGATATGAAGCCAGATATCCCGAACTGTTTCCGTTGCTGAGGGCCAGGGATGCAGAAAGCCGCGCAATCAGCCGTTCTTTGCGAAATCTGGCCAATGAGCGGACCACATTACGCACCCAAATACGCGAAGAAACGATTGTTCACAGTTATTTTGGCAGCCTTGGAAAGGCTTTGGAACCGGTGACTCAATTTGCCGGATTTGATTGGAAAATTAATGTGGCACTGATTAGTTCCTTTGCAGCCCGGGAATCGAGTGTGGCTACCCTGGGCGTGTTGTTTCAGGAAGGTGCTGATGAAAATATTCCTCTTGAGGAACGTATGGAACGGGAAGGTGAGGCCGGGGGAAATACCCCACTGCATGCTCTGGCTCTGATGCTCTTTTTTGCGCTCTATCCGCCTTGTCTGGCTGCTACCATAATGGTCAAGGTGCAAACCGGATCATACAAATGGATGTTTTTTTCCATAGCCTTTCCCACTATCTTTGGTCTGGCTGTCGCCAGCGGAGTATTTACCTTTGGTACTATGCTGGGTCTCAGTGGTATTCAGGCAATGGGCGCCTTTTATGTTCTGGCGCTGATTACGGCCATTGGTTTGTCCTTTATCAGAGATCCTGGCTGGGATCAGGGGGGACCGCGTTATACAACTAAACAGGAGTTTACTCCATGATATGGGAATATTTAATTCTGGGTTTAGTCGTGGCTTGGGCAGTATATTACCTGTGGCGCACCCTGTTTCAGAAAAAAGGGTGTGCCTGCGGTTCCTGCCCATCAGCCAAAAACATGAATTGTGAATCTCAAAGTTTGAGCCAGATGTGTTCACAGGAAGAAAATACAGAGAAAAGAGACAAGAGCAACGAGTGATAAGCACCATATGAATAAATCTTAATGTATAAAAATAAATGGAGGCGTTATGAGTAGAAAAAAAATATTTGTTTTATTGATGATTTTTGGGTTTATGACCTTTCCAGGCTTGAGCATGGCACATACGCCGCTGTTTGCCTGTTTTGACAACGCCGACGGTACAATTTTCTGCGAAGGGGGTTTTTCCGACGGCTCAACTGCTGCAGGAGTGCCGATTATCGTGAAGGATGCTTCAGGTGAAGTAATTTTTAAAAGTGAATTATCCCGAAACAGCGACATTGAATTCGATAAACCCGAGGTAGAGTATTCGGTACTCTTTGACGGCGGGGAAGGGCACCAGATTGAAATTTCAGGTTCCCAGATATTTGAATAAACCATTATAAAACAACCCTGTTTATAACCGGATTAGGAGTAATTGCTTGAAGGAGTGCAAAAGCTGTGCTTTTGCATTTTTTTCTCGTACCCATGCTCTGTGTGATACGCAAACATGTCTCTGCTATACCAGTTACTACTGCAGGAGCTAAGGTCTGCGTGGGACCTGTCGAGGCAGCTTCAATTATTGCTGCTTTCGTATGCATTCTTTAATCGTGATGAAAATAACGGCGTAGTCGGATATGAAGAGTTCTCTTTTTGGCAATTATTTGCAATTTGCCCTTGAGTGACATCCGGTTGCGCCTTATTTTATCTTACCTGCATGAGTTTTAAAGAAGATAAGGAATATTTTCATCATGGAAAAAGCAACCATTAAAATAGAAGGCATGACCTGCTCCAGTTGCGCACAACGGGTTGAAAAAGCATTGCAGAATATAGGTGGAATGCATAGTGCCTCGGTAAATTTCCCTCTAGAAAAGGCATATGTCCAATACAGCTCGGACCAGGTCTCACCAGAGCATATTTTGAAAGAAATCGAAAAGGCCGGTTACAGCGGGCAGATACTGGATGAAAAAAAAGGTTTACAAACCCTGAGCCTCAAGATCAAAGGAATGACCTGCGCTTCCTGTTCCAACCGTGTGGAAAAAGCACTTAAGGTTTTAGAAGGTGTGGAAAAAGCAAACGTGAATCTTCCTTCTGAAAAAGCATCGGTAACTTTCCAAACCAGTGAGATTTCACTTGAAGACTTGATTGCTGCTGTTGAAAAAGCAGGTTATGAGGCGGTTTCTGAAAAAAAAGAACCAACTGAAAAAGCTGATGAGCAAACTCAGGAAGACGCCGATCAGCAAAAAATACAGCAGGCTGCCAGGAGAATGAAACTGGCAGCCGTTTTTGCCGGGACCATCATGGTGCTGATGATGATCCATATGTTTATGGTACCTATTCCTGGCTACTTTGAAATAACGGCTGTTTTGGCTTTCCCGTCCATTTTCATTGCCGGTTGGAAAACCCACCAGGGCACATGGAAAGCTTTGCGCCACGGCAGTGCCAATATGGATACCCTGGTAACTCTAGGTTCGCTGATCCCCTATTTGTTAAGCTTTCTGCGTTTCTGGTTTCCCATAACAACCTTTGTTGAAATGGCCGCTTCCATTATGGCACTTCACCTGGTGGGACGGTTTCTGGAAGTCAGAGCCAAAGGAAGGGCTTCCCAGGCCATTAAAAAACTCCTTGCCATGGGGGCAAAAAAAGCCCGTATTGTCGTAGACGGCCAGGAGAAGGAAATCCCGGTGGAAGACCTTCAACCAGGACAAATCATGGTGGTGCGTCCGGGGGAGAAAATCCCTACAGATGGTGTTGTGGTTGGCGGCGAAAGCAGTGTTGATGAATCCATGGCAACCGGGGAATCCATTCCTGTCAAAAAACAGGATGGCGATGAAGTTATCGGAGCCACTATAAACGGCCAGGGAGTCTTAAGAGTAGAAGTCAAACGGGTGGGACAGGAAACCTTTCTGGCCCAGGTCATTAAG
The DNA here is from genome assembly GCA_007127235.1 of Desulfobacteraceae bacterium. Taxonomy (GTDB): domain Bacteria; phylum Desulfobacterota; class Desulfobacteria; order Desulfobacterales; family SKZT01; genus SKZT01. Next base: position 1,922 of record SKZT01000018.1, on the reverse strand, counting down.
ATGGTGGAAGAATGTCAGGGATCCAAGGTACCTATCCAGGAATTTGCCGACCGGGTCACAGGATATTTTGTACCGTTTGTTCTTTTGGTGGCTTTGGGGGCTTTTGTTTCGTGGATGCTTTTTCCGGAATTCCATCTGGGGATCGTTCAGTTTTTTAATTTTCCCTGGACCAACCCGGCCGCTCCAATAATAACTTTGGCCATTTTGGCTACTACTGCCGTGCTGGTCATCTCCTGTCCTTGTGCTTTGGGACTGGCCACCCCTACCGCTTTGATGGTGGGCAGCGGGCTGGGGGCGGAAAAAGGTATTCTGATCCGCAGCGGAGAAGCTATCCAAACCATGAAAGACATCAAAATTATTGCCCTTGATAAAACAGGAACCATTACCCGTGGAAAACCCGTGGTAACCGACCTGGTTGCTTTAGGGGATTTCCAGGAAAACGACCTGCTGTTCTATGCATCCAGCATTGAAGCTGCCTCGGAACATCCGCTGGCTTCGGCAATGGTGGAAAAAGCGCGTGAAAAAAATCTGACAACCGCCCAGGTTGAAAAATTTGAAGCCATTGCGGGAAAAGGTGTCCGGGGTCAATTAAAAGGGAAACATGTACGGGTTGGAAGCCGCAAACTGATGGATGTCAATGATATCACGTATAACCATGGTGAAATTAATCAGATGCTGGAAAACCTTGAAGCAGAAGGCAAAACCGCAATACTGGTAGCCGTGGACAGCCAGATTGCCGGTATTGTGGCTGTTGCAGATACCATAAAGGAAAATTCCACCTCGGCTATCGCAGAAATCGAAAAAATGGGCATTCAAACAGCCATGATCACCGGTGATAACAGGAAAACAGCGGAAGCTATCGCCCGAAAAGTGGGAATCAGCAGGGTTTTAGCGGAAGTTCTGCCGGATGGTAAAGTTGAAGAAATACGTAAACTGCAGGATGAATACAATATGGTGGCCATGGTAGGCGACGGCATCAATGATGCTCCAGCGCTAAAACAGGCCAACGTGGGAATCGCCATTGGAACTGGCACCGATGTGGCCATTGAAGCGGCGGATATAACTCTGGTTCGGGGGGATTTGGGTGCTGTTGTTTCAGCCATCAAGCTTTCTCACGCCACTTTCCGCAAAATCCGCCAGAACTATTTCTGGGCATGGTTCTACAACTCCGTGGCTATACCCATGGCCTTTATGGGTCTTTTGCACCCGATTATCGGAGCAGCAGCCATGGGGCTCAGTTCTCTTAACGTGGTGTTAAACTCCCTGCGTCTGAAAAAGATCAACCTGGATATGCCCTCTTCTGCCGGCTGATATTTTCCTCCCCTTATCGTTGCTTTTTGTTTTACACTGGTATGGCATGAGTGAAGATATATAAATCTGCACAGTTGTTTGTTCAGTTCCTCAGGGAAATAACGTATGATCCTAAAATTCCCTCAAAATCGAAAAGCAATTATTTCTTGCCACGTCCCTAAAGTCGATGAAGGTTTCTTTATAGATAAATTTGTTATACCTTCCATAGGCAGGAGTGTTGGAAATTGATGCCAACAGAAGAACCGGGAGTCTGCTGGTAAATTTTGAAGAGCAGAATTTTGACCGGGAGGCATTTAACTCCATGCTAAAAGAAACGTTGTCTACTACCGGCAAATCATCAAAAAAATCCCGTTCCAAAACAACAACCATGGGTGTGGTTAAACGAGGTATGCTTGCCAGCCTGGGTTTAAGTCTTGTTGCCGCCATTGTGGATGAAGAAAGCCCCCATATAGCCTTAGGCACTTTCTTTCTGGGCCTGCTAAGTTACCATCTGGGGTGATGAAAATTGTCACAAAATTGGCCTAAAAAATCCTCTGAGTTTTGTTCCGCTGCATAGTTCTTAGATACCAGGTGTCAGGTGTCAGGTGTCAGGATATTGAGAATACAAATTG
>SKZT01000063.1 GCA_007127235.1 Desulfobacteraceae bacterium | reverse complement strand
CTCACAACCCCTTATAGGGATAAATAACCCCTGAAATTATAGCATTATTTTGTTACCATTGCATAAATTTTGTTATAAAAATGACCTTTTCTCCAAGAAATCATACGTCAAAGCCCCAGTCTGTCGACTTCATTGCGGATCGAAGTCGAGAACTACAATATAGCGTAGTCAGATGAATGAGAATGGTCTGCAAAACGTTTTGCCTCCCCTTTGCCGCTTTCGCTTTTAACGAAATGAACGACTTTGACATTGTTTCGATTCGCTGCAGTTACTTCCATGACCCGTTCGCCGGGCTTAAGAAGACGGCTGATGGATCGGCGCAATTCGATCAGTTTGGCTTCGGACAAATCGCCACTGAAAACAGAATACTGGGCATGCCCGAGATACTTCCTGAGCAGCTTTTTGAACTTTTCCGTCCTCCTGGCTTCTACATCGTAAGTCATCAAAACATACATCTTCAGATTCTCCGCTTAAAGGATTCATACTCGGTTATGCCCAGGATATGTCGCTCCAGGTTAAGTGCTTCCCGGTAAATCCACTCCCGGTAGGTTCGACCCTGAACCTTTTCCTCCAGCCTGGTGGAAAACTGTTCGGCTACATGTCGACGTCCGACCTCGGTCAGAAGGCACACCCCTTCGTGCTGTTCGAACCAGTTCTCCTTGATCATTTTTTTCCGGATCATCCGGAAAATCAAAATGTCTGTGAGCAGAGGCTTGAACGGCTCTGCTATATCAAGACTCAAGGAATACCTGCCGTTTCCGGCCGCATGCAACCAACTCAAACTGCCGTCTAAATGGGTCTTGAACGTTTCGTGACGAACAATCGCGTAGGTCATCTGGTTTAAAAATGAGATAAGACAGTTGATTGGGTTGTTTGGCGGGCGGCGAACCCGTCGTCCGAAATCAAGTGCCGGATCGATATGTCGCCATGCCGAGAAATAATTCTGACGTAAATGGCCCTCGATTCCCATTAATTCCTGGGGATCCGGTGCTTTTGCAATTCGATCCATTAACCGGTCCATTTGCCGGCTTGCCTTTTCAACCGCCATATCACCACGGTATTGATAGTATAAGAGATTAGCCCTCATATTATGCCCCGCCCCTCTAACGATCTCCCTGGCAATAACGATTCGTTCCGGCGCTTCGAGGATTGATCGCGCCTGTTCGAGCTTTACCCGTCCTGACGGACTCTGATCTATAGGTTCGAAAGCTCCTTTGAAATACCCGTAATAATCGAACACCGACACACGCACGTTGTGTGCTCCGCACAGGCACAATAGCCTGGAGTTGAGGCGGGTTTCCGACATGAGAACAATATGACGGATCTTTTCCACGGGAAACGGCCGCGACTTTCCATCCACTGAAATGAAAAGGGTGTTTTCCTTCCGTTTCAGAACGGCATTCCGAGAGACAAAAAGAGTTTCCATTTAACACCTAATTTCTTTTAGTCGAATCCACAGAAACCGGCCAGCGAGCATGTTTTGCAGAGCCGAATGCGCTTGGCTGGCGGGACTGTTTCCAGCCGGGCCAAGGCTGCAAGACGTTCCGAAGCATGCCAAAGTGATTCCAGCCTGTCGGGATCCAAGGACACTTCCCTCTGCCGTCGGGTGGACAGCACATGGGTGATTGCACGCCATTGCTTTCCCGTGGCGATGGATAGCATCACGGCATAAAAAGCTGTCTGGTTGTCGGATGCATCTGCGGCGCCAGCCGTCCCCTTGTTTTCGTATACGATCCGCTCGTTCCAATCAATCCGATCCGGTGCCAGTCCCATGAGCCCATTAACGGAATGGTCACGAGCGTAGCTACTCCGATGCTTGGCTATGCCGATTTCTACACGGCCATACCAATGGGCGAAGTTGATCCCATGGAGGTACATCCAGGCCCGGCGCTCACACAAGGTCACGTGCTGAAAGTGGAGCCCGTGGAGGCCCAAGTGGTCGACCCGTTCATAAAATTGTTCCGCATGCGTCCACTGCCATTTCATCGCTTACTACCAATCCGGTCATCCTCACAAGTTTTTCGGCGGCTGCCATAGCCTGGGGGTGACGTTCCCATGCCATCACTTCAGGGCCACTGCTATCCCTCAATGCCCGACACCACCAGTTATCGACAAGTGAGGGATCGTCTGTAAATTCCGCTGTGTATTCGGTATGTGGAAACCTGACACGGCGTGTTGCCTTGATGAACCCAGGCTTGTTCCGAAGGCTGCTGCCGAGGGTTCCCCGGATGCATACCTCCTCCTGTCCATCTTTTCCCACAAGAATAGGGAACCGGTCCAGGATATCCGTGTTCCGTCTCAGCCAGATCTCCCGGGCGTGCCATTGCTCTCCGTGCTCGTCAATCACCCGCACCCCCTTGTCGATGTCTCGCAGGGTCCGGGCTTCTTTTTCGAACCGATCGCACCATTCTTTTGCAATAGGGCCGATGCGGGCATCCGTTTCCATGCGGCGAACCTTTTGAAGTTCAGCAAAAATCAATCTGGCCGGCTTTGGCTGGTGATTCCTAAGGTGTTTCCATCGATGGCCCTTGTTACTGAAATGGTTCATCAAAACATTCCAGTAAAGTCCCGCGGAATAGGCTGCACGGTTGGGTAGTTTTCCGAAATGACGCTGTCCATTCTCGGGGCAGTCCTTGAATCGTTTTCGAACTTCGTGGCTAAGCACTTCGGTCAGGTCATCGATTTGAACTGTCTGGCCAGCGTTGGTTGACACCCATTTTTCCAACGTTCGGACCCAAACGTGTCTACGCCGGAGAATATCGTCTATACGAACAATTACCCGACCGTCGTAGTTTCCTCGGGCTGCCCGGCCATACCGCTGGAGAAAGTTGAGAGGTTCGAAACCTGGTTCCATGAACAGCAGGTTTGCCCGGAAGGTTACTCCCATTTCAACGCTGGCCGTGGCAATTAGCATGTCGAACTTTTCCGGCTGTTGATGTCGCCCGGCGGAAAAAAAATCAGAATCAACGATGTTGACTCTTGAGTCGTCGATGCTGTTGACAAGCAGTACTTGTCCTGCCGAAAGCCCTGCCGATATTAGAGTGTCGGTCAGTTTGGGCAGATGTCTTTGAAGATCTGCCAGGTTGTTGTAAATCACCACAACCTGACGTTCTGCCGCAATTTCTTCCTGGATGGCCGCGATTTCTCCGCTAATCAGGGAAACCATATTCTCGCAATTGCGGAACGATAGCTTTACGTTGCCGTGAACAGGGCGCCCCTTTTCCGTCAACGTCTCTTCCAAATGGGTAATCTGGTTTTCCGGGATCTCGAGTCGATTCAATACTGCCTGGATATTTAAGGGGGTGGCGGAAAGAAAACTGACTTTGGCCCGGCTTCCAGGATATTCCGAGGCCAGCTTGGCAAAGACTGCTGCCAGTCCGAAACCCCGAGGAGCGATAGTGTGGAATTCATCGAAAACGATGTGCTCGAACTGACTGAGAATCTCGAAGACACCCACATCTGTCTGACCTTTTTCCATGCGACTTCTCAGAAGCAGATGACTCACCACTTCGGGCACGGCCACAATCATCTCCCCGCCTTCGATTCCGGTATTCAGGCCGGAAATTTCCCGCACACGGCGTGAACCCACATTTGTTTCTCCTTGGGCCTTTATTCTGTCGGTAGCGTCCGATGTCCAAAGGGCCAGTTTCTTGTTAACTGCTTCTGGTTGCCATCCGGCCTCCCGGACCAGGGATTCATGGAGTCCGGCGATTAGGTTCTGGGCCAGTCGTCGGGTGGGCACAATAAAGAGCACCCGTTCCCCTGCGATCATCGCCTCCTGAAATGCGTAGCTCTTGCCCGCTCCGGTAGGCGCATCGACAATACGAACCTTTTCCGGTCTGAACAACAGATTTTTTTGGAGCGGCGACAGCCCGGTTTCAGGGTCATTTTCGACGCAATGCCGCGCTATGGTTACATCCATTGGCTTACCTCCTTAGCCGCTTCATATAGGCTCATCGGAGGGGTTAATTGAATGGTGTGAAGGCAATATCGCTCTACGGGCAGCTCACTGTTAAAAAGAGCCGCAGTAGCGGCATTGAGACGGGTCGGTTCGGTTTTTTCGGTTCGTTTCAGTAGCACCATGCCATTTCTGTGCAGTCCGACGCGGATTACAAGTTCAGCCTGGCCTGATTTTTCGAACGGGTCGAAGCCATTTAACCCGAAAACTGTGCCATGAAATACCTGTGAGGGCGGAACCTCCTGGACATGGAAAAAATCCTTGAGATTGCCCTTCTTGGCCATGTCCTGGGTCTTTCGCTGGAGACCGGCTTCGGCGTCGAGGTTCATCCGCCGGGTCAGGGGGGGGAGCAGTCGTGGTTTATCTGTCATGAACACGGATGTCCTGAATGGCATGGCAGAAAGGTGCATTCGATAGTTTTTAGGCGGAAGGCCCAACCTGGCTGCCGTCATGCCTAATGCTGCAGCCAGACCAAAGGCCACGGCCCGGTCACCGATCAATTCGGGAAGAGTGGCCGTGCCGCTCTGAACCATAAGGCTATGGTAACAAAAAGGGGTCAAGGTTCTTGCCGTTAATGGGATCGCATTTGCTTCCATAATTATTTCCCCGTGCCGAACCAACTGTCGAAAAGTTCGGCTACCTTCGGTGCCGTTTTGGTATACATATCTTTCAGATTTGGATCATCGTTTTCAAATTTTTTTACCAACTCACGCTGATATTCTCCGGATTCTTTGGGTCCCATGGATGCTTCGTGAAGTGGGGATAGCAATTCATGGAGTTTTTCGGACATTTCATGCGGATTTTTGCGGTCTGCATGGTTTCCCCCAAGGAGCTTGACCATTTCGTAAGGCGATGTTTCGGACCGTTCAAACCGGGACCCGTAAAGGCCCACTATGCGGGAATGTATATTGATTCCCGTAGTGGATGTCTGACCTCCATATGCGCCGGCAATTCCCATGGAAAGAAGCAGGTGGTCCAAACCTTCCTGAGGCAGTACCTTCCCCCGGGTTGAAAGGACCTGAATCATCAGGGTACCCGGCAGGATAAAATGGCGGGTGAAAAGATTGTCACTGTTCTTTTTGCTTTCAGCGTCGAAAAGGGTTCCATCTTCCATGGCTCGATTGTGAAAGCTTTCATCCACGCACATGTGCTTGGGAAGCAGGCTCAATCCGTCGGAGTAGTTCACACCGGCGCGCACTGGCAGGATACGGTTGTCGTGAGTGGTTGAATCACCGAAGACCAGAGTATTGAGATCGTAGACGTCTGATGGTTTCTGGTTTTTCCGGAGGATCGTTTTGTTCTGGGGCAATCGGCCTCCCACGCCAAATGCCCGGAGGATTTGAAGGCCTCGCCCCTTCTCCGGATACTTGAACTTGTTGGGCACAGCTCGAACGTAAGCTTCATCGCCGACTTCGATGTCCGTGATTTCCTGCTCCGCGTTGCGGAATACCACGGGTGCAATGGCCTCCCGAATTACTACCAAAGTGACACAGCCGAGGTTTTTCAGGGCCGGATGGATGTATTCCTCATCTTTTTTGCCTTTGGTTTCGCTTGGGCTGGATGTTACTAGTTGATTGATATCTCCTATATAAGGGATAAAACGTTTCATGCCTTGTCCTCCTTGTGAGTATCATCTCGTTTTTCTTGGGCGCGATCTTGATGGGTTTTCAGAAAAGCCATTCGATAAATGCTGGAAAGTATTCGTCGGCTTTTTTGGGTTGGGCTCTTACTGCCAAGAACGCCAAACCAGACATCATTTACAAAAAGTTCGGCTAATGCAATACATCCATCCACAAGGCTTTTCTTTTCCCGGTGGATTCGAGCCGCTGCCTTGTCCTTGCGGACCAGGTTGGTTTTAAGTTCGCCCGCAATGGCGTAGATAAGGGAGGCAGGGTCTTGCTGACCGATGCGCCTGGCCTGGTCGGCTGCATCCAGACAAATCTTGAATACCAGCAACTCCTCGCTGGAAGAAGCCGCACCACCGGGATTTCTTTGAATGCCGGCCGCGGCTTTTCCCAGTCTTACTAAAGCACCGTCTCTTATGTTCATGGGTTTTTCATCCTCCATATAGGTTGTAAATTCCTTATGTAAACGGTTTGACAGTTCAGATCTTCCTTTATCCCGGTCCCGCAGGTGACACCACGATAGACATATGGTACCAAAACGCGTCTTTTTTGCGGCATAGCATTTGAGCACATCGTAACCCAGCCCTCTGGTTTCCAGCAGGTCGGCTGCCATACGCAGGTGGTCGATGGCATCCGGCAGTTGCTCTATGTATAAGTTATTGCTACCTATCAGATCAACAAGGACCCGTGGCATAGCGTCAAAATAAAAATAGGCTTTCCGGAGCATGGGCAATCCGCGAAAAAGATGAATCGGTCGGCCTATCCGACGGGTGGCGTTGAGCAGCATCCGGAGAAAGTTGACCTGACCTTCGAGAGTTTCAGGTATTCGTTCCAGTCGGGCCATCCGGTATCGGTTTCGATAAATCTCAACCCCCTTGAGAACGCGACCTTTTTTGACTTCATAGCGATTCAGATCATAGAGAGACATTGCTCTCATAGCCGGGTCATCGGTCAGTCCGAGACCCCCGAACAGGCCGCTGGTTGAAGGTGAAGAGACCAATGTCGGAACGCCGCTATTCTTTCCACCCTGACGATCATGGACTTCGGAGCGCATTTTGTGTTCGGCGATGGAGGCAAAACCGACATTGGTGTGGGACTTTTCAGAATTGATGAGTTCGGGACGACCCTCCCGGCCGGAAAAGGCCGATACCTTAACGCCGTAAAGCCCGAGAGCTTGGTTGATGGTTCGATTGAAATCGACCGGCTCGTCCGTGAAAATGCAGTGCCCTTTGGCTGATTCGTCTCTTACGGTGATGCGTTTACCGGTGAGCAATTGCTCCAGCCGGTTTCGGACACCTTCGATTACGGCCGCCCCTTCTCCCCTCATGTACTGGTTGAAGCCTGTGGTTTTTTCTCCCCCCTCCAACCATTTTTTCAGAAGACAGCATTCTTCTTCCCAAACGCTGTTCAGGATGTTGTCATCCTTTTCGGCCAGCGCGGTTGTCCACAACGCCATGATGGTCCTGCGAGAGGCATCATCGGAAATTTCGGTTATCCAGTTGGGGCATTCCACTCCAATGTTTTCCAGCAATTGATTTTCCCTTTCCGGGGGTAATGGAACACCGTCCCTGGCCTTGGAATCGACTTTCAAATTGAGTAGCAGAACCAGATGCGCAGCGCGCTTGAGCCACTCTCTGGTTTCCGGCGCTATCGCGTCGATGACCATGAAAACCGATGTCAATGCGCCGCTCGCATTTTTGGGCCATACCGGGCCAAGACCGATATCTGATAAAAGATCATCGAGCAGCGGCCCCAGGGGATCCACGAGCTCGTTTTTAATTTTGAAAAGATCTGAGAAATGTTTTGACGTTAATCGGTTTTCGATAAAATCAATCAGCTCTTCGTGAGTCGGCTGTCCATTAAAAAGCGACGGTATCCCTCGGTTGGAAACGTTCAGTTCCAGCTTAAAGGGCAGTTGTTTGCACAAACAGTTCAAGGCCTTCGACACAATGTTTTTATAAGAATGTTCCGGAATGAGCATGAACAGGTGGCCGTCTTGATGAACTTCGATTAAAGGCGATATGCCGGTCAGATCGTAGCTCATCAGCGAAAGCCATCGTTGAAGTTCATCCAGGAGAAACGGGTGATGAGGATCGAATAAATGAACCGGCTTCCAGTTTTTCAGGAGTTCCGTTCGGAGGCAGCTTTTATCATTGGCAAGAAGTTGAATAACCCCTTTCAAACCCCCGGTTTCCGGGTCTGAGGATAGCCAGGCGCCATCCAGCCGGTCCGCCAGTCTTACATAGAAAGGAAGCGATTCGTACTCCCGAGGCAGCATTGTTTCTGGTGGTTTCCGATGAGCCTGGGTTGCTTCCACCTTTTCCACTAGGTACCGAAGCTGATCCGGGGAAATAGTAACGCCAATGGAGGACAGAAAAATATCGATACCATATCGGCTCATTCTTTCTGCTACGGCCGCTGTATTTAGTTCCGTGTTTCGAGGCAGCTGCAGGTCCTTATCCAGATCATGACTGAAACCGATCACCGCCAGTAAGCTCAATCGCCTCTCCAAGACGGCCGGGTCCATTTCAGGATTCTGCCCCATCCAGTCAAGCGCAGCCAAGGTAACGGCCCCACGAGTGACTGAAAGTAAGTGGTCCAATAAGCTGATATTGAAAAACTTGTCATAAATTGCTTGTTTTTCCAGGTTTGGTGCATATCCTCCCTTGCCGCTGATGGCCATTGTCCGGGGTGTTCTGGGGTCGACCATGGCTGAGTCTTCCACTTTTTTTCGTGTTTTTTCACCCAACGGGCCGCCGAAGCGGTCGTTGATCACATGATTTTCCACGACCTGGGT
>SKZT01000016.1 GCA_007127235.1 Desulfobacteraceae bacterium | reverse complement strand
GATGAGGATGAGGATGAGGGGCAGCTTTTTACACAGCCTTCTCATACCTTGTTGTCTTTATGGGGAAAAGCCGGACGTGAAAATGTGCGCACCTTGTGTCACCTGGTGGATTATGATTTTAACGACGCTTATGTTTTAAAGGAAAACAAGCATACAGTTCTCGAAAAAATCCAGAATCAGGTATTTACCTTTGAAACAAAGCAGGATTCATTTTCAAAAACCAGCCAGGATACCTCTGTTCAAATCATTGCCTGCCCGAGTCGATTTCGGGAAGTTGAAACCGTTTATAACAGTATTCTTTATAACCTCAACCAGGATCCCAGTTTTCAATTGACAGATATTGCCATTCAGGTACCTGATATTTCTGTTTACAAACCATGGATCGATGCGGTTTTTCATCGTCATCCCAAATTGATCACCTATAATCTGGTGGATGCTCAGGCCCAAATCGAAAGCCTTTACGGCAAGGCGGTGGTCAATCTTCTTGAGCTGGTTTCAGGAAGATTTTCCCGCCAGGAGATATTCGGATTGTTTTTAAATCCTTGTATGATGGAAAAATGGAACCTTTCGGTGGAAGATATTCATGTTTTTGCCGGGTGGTGCCAGGCATTAAATATTTTTCATACATTCGACCAAAATTCCAAGACAAAAAAAGGATATGTCTCCTCAGATATGTACACGTGGAAACAGGGATTGATGCGCCTGAAACTTTCCAGAATTTTTTCCGAGCCATGGGATACATGCGAGGATAATAAACCTTTCATCGCATCTTTTAATCGGCATTTTAACGGAAAAACCCCTTACTCGGACACCGGTTCCGGAAATCTGAACCTTCTTGAAAAGTTTTGTGAAATTGTGGAAACACTTCACCATATCTCAGAACAATTTTGTCGGGGACCATTTTTGGGACAGGAATGGAAACAAAAATTCATCGCTGCGTGCAATCATTTGTTTGCGGTTCCATCGCAACTCAATGCTGAAAAAACAGTCCAAAAAGCATTATTTCAGGCCATTGATGAGCTTTGTATCCTGGATCCGGTTATAGAGAATCAGAGAGCTTCGGGTATTGATCTTTCCCGGTTCAAGGAATTCATCAAATCCAGACTGAGCGGTATCTGGGGGGGATACGGAGATTATCTGACCAGCGGGGTTACCATATCCGCTCTTTTGCCCATGAGACCGTTACCTTTTCGGATTGTTTATGTAATGGGCATGGAGGAAGGGGCTTTTCCAGGGAAAGCCGAAACATCTTCTCTTGACCTTCGTTTAAACAAGCCAAAAACCGGGGATATCAGTCTTCCGGAACGAAACCGCCACCTTTTTCTGGAATTACTTCTTTCGGTAAAAGAAAAGTTCTATATCAGTTACGTATCTAAAGACCTCCAAAAAGACAGGGTTTTACAGCCATGCTCAGTTTTAAACCAGCTTAGAAGAACCATCGAATCCGAAATTCTTCTTGAAAACCACCCTTTCAAAATTGTGGATGTTCCTCTGAAGGGAAGCAGCGTAAAATATGTGGAAAGGAATGCTCATCATGAATATAGTGATATTCTTGTAAATTATTCAGCAGCTGATCGAATCATGTACTATCGGGAAAAAGGGCTTTGGCCCCAATTGGCTGAAAAAATCTCTGAAGAGCAAAACAAATCTCTCATTTCATTTTTCCCGGATTTTTCAATCACACAGGCTGCTGCTCCGGAAACAGATTTTTTACCTGAAAAAATTACCGCACGCCAACTATCAGCATTTTTGAAAGATCCTGTAAAGCAGAACATCCGAAGGCATTTGCTTCTTTATGATCAGGAAGACTCGGTGGAAGACATGACCATATTTGAAGATGAGCCTTTTTACAGTGAATACCCCACCAGTTTTCAGCTCAGGATAGAACCCCTCAGGTTATGGATCGATAATCTAATAGCCGACAGCAAACCTGATCCTGATAAAAATCTCTTAAAAGTGCTTTTTCAAAAAGTGTATGCCAATTACGGAATACAAAACAAAACCCCCGAAGGTGCTTTTGGGGCTTTGGATATGGAAATGGTTAAAGAGGCGTTCAATGAATGGATTGAAACACTGAGCCCTGTTTTGTCAGACATGCTCAATGCCAAAGAAAATCTCTATCATGCTCTATATATGGGGGAGAGCACGGATAACCTTTTTATACCACCCGAAAAGATGCACAAAAAGAAGCTTTCCTCTTTGCAAACCGGCGTTTGGACAATAGATGCCTTTCAGGCTCCGGTATACCGGGATGTCCAACTTCACGGCAGGCTACCATGGGTGTGGAAAGGCCATGATAATAACTGGCACTGTCTTGTATTGACCGGATCAGCGAAAAAAGCCCCCAAAAAACCGGACCGCTTTATTATTGAACCCGCCCTGAACTATTTTTTGGCGTGCAGTTCGGAATCGGAAAAAGAATTTTTGGGAGAATTTCCCATCATATTTCATGTGGCCTATCAAAATGAAATCCGGTCCTGGAGCTGCCATGTCACAAAAGATGAGGCTCTTGACTACATAAGAGAACTTGTTGCACAATATCTTAATCCGTGTATGCGCCAATGGCTTCCTTTCGATGAAGTCATCAAGGCAGCAAAGGATTTGAGCAAATTATGTTCTTCACAAACTACTGAAATTGACATGAAAAGCTTTGAGCTAAAACTGTCAGCAGCACTGGCCGAACAAGAGGACCCGCTCATTCATCTTTCCGGTCCTGAAATCGACCGTTATAGTTTGCAAACCGCGTGTGACCGTTTTGGAATTTTTTTTAAACGTTTTGATAAACTACAAAAATGAGGTAATTTCATACCAAGCCATGCCTTACACGCCCATTGAATCTTTCAAAAATATCGATATCTCCAAACATGCCTTTATTGAGGCATCCGCCGGCACCGGCAAAACCTATACCATTGAAAACCTTGTCATAAGATTTTTAACAGAACGACAGGATCTGGATCTGGAAAATATTCTTCTGGTCACCTTTACGGAAAAAGCCACCTGTGAGCTGAAACTTCGTATTCGTGAAAAACTGGAAATGCTGCTGCATGAAATTTCCGATAAATCAGTTGCTGATAAAATTAAAACTGCTCTGGATTCCTTTGATTCTGCCTCCATTTACACGATCCATGGTTTTTGCCAAGGTGTTTTGAAAGACTATGCCCTTGAAAACAAAGCCCCTTTTCAATGGGAAATCATCGATGATCGTGGGCTTTTTCAAAAGCTTTTGAAAGAACAAATACGCAAAACATGGCCGGCAAAATTCGGTGAAACCCTTACAGATATCCTGATAATATCGGGTTTTTCCCTGCAAAAAGCCAGGTTTGAATTATCCGTCATCGATGCGGCCAAATCGTTTCACCCAAACTCAAAAGATCTCATGAAACCGGATATCGGGCAATTAACCCATTCGGATGTTGTGGAAAAAACAGTGGCCATGAGAGGCCTGGTGCAGGAGTTAAAAAATATTTCTGACAGCTCACCTTTTTGTCACGGATTTGACAAGCTAAACGGGCATAAGGCCCAAAAAAATTTTTTATGGGAAAAAATTATCGCACCTCTCGGTACTTTTTTGACAAATGTGGATTGTAATCAATTTTCCCTGCAGCCGCTTATTAACATCATCATCTCCATCGACCAGAAAGGTCCAAAATACCTTCAGATAAAATACCTGAAAAAAGGGGGGGCCAATCCCGAAGTTTGTCCCCATTGGCAAACAGTTCAGCACCTGCTTGAAAAAATCCACGATTTATATCTTTCAATCAAAGATGCGCTCCAAGCCTTAAGTATTTTACAGCTTCAGCAAGATGCCGCTGCAGAAAAGCTCAAAAACGGATGGATCAGCTTTGATGACATGCTTTCTCATGTTCAAAAAGCAGTTTTTTCCCCCGGTAACCCACCTCTGGTCAATATCCTCAGGAAAAAATTCAAAGTGGCTTTTGTCGATGAGTTTCAGGATACCGATCCTGTTCAATGGAATATTTTTAAAAAAATTTTTCTTGAGGAGCACAACCGTACTCCGGAAAATCTCCTTTTTCTGATCGGGGATCCCAAGCAGGCCATTTATGCTTTTCGCGGTGCGGATGTCTATGCATATCTGAGTGCCAGAAAAGAGATGGAAAATCTTGAAAGAAAAGGATATGCCAATTGTTATTGTCTGACCACCAACTGGCGGTCAGAACCTCAATTAATCCGATTGTTCAACCAGCTCTTTTGCAGCCCCGACTGGTTTTCTTCTTCCGAATATCACAAAGATTTTGAAATCGATTATCTTGCAGTCCAACCGCCGGACGCCGGCCAGCGGCTTTTTTCCATCACCCAGGACCATTCGGATCGCGGATTTTTAAATATCATCGACTTAAGTGAAGCGCCTTCAGTTAAAGGGTCAAAGTTGTTTTTGGCCAAATTCATTGCCGAAGAAATCAACCGTTTGACCTGCCCAGGAAAAAATATCCGTTACAGGCATAAAGACAAGGAAGAAACCACACTGTCTTTTGGTGATATTTGTATCCTGGTGCGCGGCAAAAACGATATGCCTTTTTTGGAAGACCAATTCAACCGTCTTAATATCCCTTATTCTTATTACAAAAAACCGGGGCTCTTTTTTTCAAGGGAAGCTTTTCACTTAAGCCTTCTTTTTCATGCAATCAGCGAACCTGCCAATATGATCAATCTTCACAAGGCGTTGCTGACACCGTTTTTTAATTTCAAACCCGAAAATCTTCATCTGGCTCAGGAACTCGCCCCTGCACATCCAATAAAACAGCTCCTGTTTAAATGGAATAAATTGTCTTTTTCAAAAAAATGGAGTCCTTTGTTTCAATCTTTAATGGAAGACTCAGGACTTATATTTCGGGAATCCACAAAACCCGACTGGGAAAGAACCTATACCAATTATCGTCAAATCCTTGAACATCTCCAGGAAGCCGCTTATCTTCACAATTTGGATTTCAGAGCTTTAACGGCGCTTTTGGACAGCTATCGAAAAGGAAACACAACAGCCGGACAGGATGCTGACTTGCATCAGATTGAAACAGAGGATCTGAAAGTTCAGATCATGACCATGCACGTGGCAAAAGGTCTTGAATATCCGGTTGTTTTTGTTTTTGGTGGTTTAACCCAGCGCCAGCATTTAAATAACGACTTTTATGTTTATCATGAAATTTCAGGACAGCCTTCAAAACCGGTAAAAGTATTTGACCTGTCAAAAACACCGGAAGGTAAAAACCAGTATCAGCTTGAAAGGCAGGCTGAAGACAAAAGACTTTATTACGTGGCACTGACACGGGCACGCTTAAAGCTTTATGTGCCTTATTATGAATTTGAAACAAACCACGGTTGGGTCGGCCCTGTCTGCAGACTGGTTACTCCGGCATTGAAAAAAGTTTTCGGTAATCAGGAAATGACCGAAAACGGAGTACACCGTCTAAAAACAGAATCCCCGGATACCTGCGATTCTGATGTTACCGGTTTGGATAAGCGGTTATCCCTTGAAGTTAAACGAAATGATCATCAAAAACATATTCCGCAATTACCAGATCCCCATTTTTTAAAAAGCGGGGATTTTTCCCACAGAGTTATTCAAGTGTCTTCCTTTTCCAGCCTGCACCATATGGCATCTGAAAAAAAATCGCCACAAAACATCTATCCGGCTTTCTCAGCTTTGTCCGAAAAGCCGAAGGAAGACGATGAAAGTTTTGCATCCGGCCCAAAAGGATTTCAGGAAAAACCTGGAACAGCCAACGACATACCTGGTGGAACCGAGACCGGTTCCATGTTTCATGATATACTGGAAAATATTTCTTTTGATTTGGTATTGGAAGCTGTTTCAAATCCGGGGAATAAATCTCATCCTTTGCTTGCAACACCTCAGAACCGCGAGTTGATTGAAACCCACATGGATATTTACCAAATAGACCACCGATGGATTTATCCGATATGCGATGTCATTTTAAACACGTTAACCACTCCTGTTTCTCAACTTTCCGAAACCTTTTTTCTGGCCCAACTCAAAAAAACCGATCGTGTTCATGAAGCCGAATTTTATTTTCCCTATCCTTTGAAAAACCAGGGCAATATCCCGGAAATCACTGTTGATAAGGGCTTTATCCGAGGTTTTATCGATTTGGTTTTCAAATACGAAGATAAATTTTATATTGCCGACTGGAAATCCAACGTTATAGAAGAAGGTTATTCCCGTGCTTTCATGGAAAAGAGCATGGCCTATTCAAACTATCATCTTCAATATAAAATCTATACCGTGGCATGCGTGCGATGGCTGCGAAACACAATGGGAAGCAACTTCGACCCGGAAAAAAATTTCGGGGGGGTTTTCTACTTTTATCTTCGGGGTATGGACGGTACCACCGGCAACGGTATTTACTACGTGCCTCCCACTTTAGAAAAAGATTTTTAAATGTAAGCGAATATGATAGATAACCCAAAAGCTATATTTGATAAGTTTTTTGTTCATGCATCTGATACAGAAAAGAAAAATGGATCAATACTTATTTCCGGAATTCTACAAAAAGGCAGATCATATTATTCTGAGTAAAGAAAGTGCCCTCTCCAATAAACCGCGTATTCTTATTGTCGATGATGATAAAATCAACCAGAGACTTCTGCAGGGATTGCTTGCAGATGATTACACCATAGAAAAAGCGGAAGGGGGATGTCAGGCATTGACAATGATCGGGGCCAATCCCCCCGATCTCATTCTCCTTGATGTCATGATGCCCCAGATGAATGGATTTCAGGTTATTCGAGAACTCAAGAACAACGAAATGACCCAGAATATTCCTGTTATTTTTATCACGGCCTTGAATTCTGTCACAAATGAGGAGGAAGGTCTGAAACTTGGAGCTGTCGATTATATTAAAAAACCTTTCATACCCTCTATTGTCAAAGCACGGGTCAGAAACATACTGACAATGGTTAGGCACCGAAAGCTTCTGGAAAACCTGGCCCATATTGACGGACTCACCGAAATTCCCAACAGGCGATATTTTGATCTGGCATTGCACCGGGAATGGCATCGGGCTCTTCGATACAACAACTGCCTATCTGTAGCAATAGCAGATGTGGACTATTTTAAGCAATTCAATGACAATTATGGACATGCCAGCGGAGACAGGGTTTTAATAGCTCTTTCAAAAGAGATCAGCCGTAACCTGAAACGTCCATACGACCTGGTTTCCCGGTACGGCGGGGAAGAATTCGGAATAATTCTTCCAAAAACCTCCCTGAATAAAGCCTTTCAATTTTGTAATACCATCCGATCAGCCATACAACAACTCAAAATCGTTCATGAATTTTCATCCGTATCGGAAAACATTACCATCAGTATCGGAGGAGCAACCATGATTCCTTCAAAGAATACGGAACCATCGGCAATTGTAGAAAAAGCAGATTCTTGCCTATATGAAGCAAAAAACAGCGGAAGAAACAAGGTGGAGTGGACATGTCATGATTTGTAAATCCATCTGCGATGCAAACAACCTGTAGGTGCGAATTAATTCGCACTGCTGAGCCTCGCACACCTAAGGGGCTTGTTAATTTGCGCATCCGGTTATACATTCGCCGCTGTGCGAATTAATTCGCACCTACAAGTAATACCATCTGCGATGCAAACAAACTGTAGGTGCGAATTCACTTCACTCAAGGGTTCACTTGAATGTGCTCAAAAAATTAACCCGGAACCGATACAGGTGCGGCCTTTCCAATATATTCCAGGGTCTCTTCATATTTCGACCGCATGTCAACGTGAGCATCATCGATATCTTTTTTAACGGGACTCCAGTCGGAAGGACATTCAGTTCGAAGCGTTTCGATCCTGTCTTCCATTTCGGTTAACAGGTTGTTCAAATCTCCAATGTTGCCCAAAACTTTTTCCTTTGCAGACCCAGGAAGTTTTTCTACTTTACGGTTGACGTCATAAAGTCTTGCTTTCCATGAAGTAAGCTCTGTTTCAACACCCTTACAATAATCTTTAACGTCCATTTAAACACTCCTCATTTTTAAAGGTTAATAAAGACTTTCTGTTTCTGAAATAAAAGTTTTTGTTTGTTTATTGAAAGCAAACATAATTCGTTTTTTTTAAAAAATCAAGAGTAAAAAGATAATATTCTCAACAAAAATTCGCTTTTGAAGATTTCCTGATTATAACGGATTTGGGGGTGATTGGTTAAAGGAGTGCAAAAGCTGTGCTTTTGCATTTTTTTCTCGTACCGATGCTCTGTGTGAGACGCAAGCATGTCTTAGCTATACCAGTTCCGACTGCAGGAACTTAGGTGACAGGGACCATTTTATTGCCATTTTTTCAGCTTAACCGGCTTTCAGCCGGCCAGGCGAAAGTACAACTTTCGCACTCCGGGCTCACGGGTTCGTTTGAATTCTATTAATTAAATTGTTGAACCATCCGCACTTTTTAGCAACTTGTTTGGCGCTGCTATCTTGCCAGCACCAAAAATTACTTTTTTGTAATGTAAAACATGTTATATTACATATTTGTTTTTTTTAACAGTACTTAACACATATATGTATTTTAAATTTTTCATTTGCAAATAATTTTATATAAAATAATTTCAAGTGGTTATAAACTTTTATGGCTTTTTTTCTTCGCATGGCACAACTTTTGTAAAAACATTTCCCAACAGCACATTTTCGGTATTCGAACTTTTAAAACCCTAAAATTTACAGTCAGAAAGGAAAAAGACATGAGAAAAATCGCCATTTATGGAAAAGGCGGGATTGGAAAATCGACCACGACACAAAATACGGTAGCGGGTCTTGCCGAGATGGGCAAAAAGATCATGGTGGTTGGATGTGATCCCAAGGCGGACTCCACCCGTCTTTTGCTGGGAGGCCTTTCGCAGGACACCGTCTTGGATACCCTTCGCAATGAGGGTGAAGACCTGGAGCTTGAAGATATCAGAAGGACCGGTTTCAAAGGGGTCATTTGCGTGGAATCCGGCGGCCCGGAGCCGGGTGTGGGTTGTGCCGGCCGTGGCATTATTACATCAATCAATATGCTGGAGCAGCTCGGGGCCTATGCGGACAGTGAAAAATTAGACTACGCTTTTTACGATGTTTTGGGTGATGTGGTTTGTGGCGGTTTTGCTATGCCTATCCGGGAGGGCAAAGCAAAGGAAATCTATATTGTGGTCTCCGGTGAGATGATGGCCATGTATGCTGCCAACAACATTTGCAAGGGGATTGTAAAGTTTGCCGAATCCGGAGGCGTCCGTCTCGGAGGATTGATATGCAACAGTCGAAATGTGGACAATGAAAAAGAGATGATACTGGCATTGGCGGAAAGACTCGGCACCCAGATGCTTCATTTTGTTCCCAGGGAGAATATGGTCCAAAGAGCTGAAATCAACAGAAAAACGGTCATTGAATATGAACCGGGTCATCCCCAGGCGGATGAATACAGAACGCTGGCCAAAAAAATCGATGAAAACCGGATGCTGTTTATTCCCAAACCTTTGACTATTGAAGAGCTGGAAGGTCTTCTTATCAGCTATGGCCTTGCCGCATAACATTATATGAAAATAAAAGAGAGGAAAAATATTATGTTGATGATTCGATCGATCATAAGACCGGAAAAAGTTGACGGGGCCCTGGCGGCACTCATGGAGGCCGGCTTTCCGGCGGTGACAAAAATATCGGTTGTGGGGCGTGGTAAACAGCGAGGGATAAAAATCGGCGAGATTCGCTATGATGAAATTCCCAAAGAGTTGCTTCTGACCGTTGTCCGGGATCAGGACAAGGATTTTGTAATCCAGACGATTATTAAAGCGGCAAGAAGCGGAGAAAAAGGAGCTTTTGGCGATGGCAAGATTTTTGTCTCACCGGTGGAAGAAGTTTATACCATCAGCTCCGGAATTAAGGAAACAGCATCAGGAGAATTGGAAGAGGTGAGCGCATGAAAGAGATTATGGCCATAATCCGACTCAACATGATGAACAAGACCAAACAGGCCCTCACAAAGGCCGGTGTTTCATCCATGACCGCCAAGGATGCACTTGGAAGGGGTAAAGGCCTGGTGGATCTGCATCTGTTAAAAGGAGCCGAGCAGGGATATGAAGAGGCCATTATTCATTTGGGGCAGACTCAGCGGTTGATCCCCAAACGGCTTTTGATCATGGTTGTTCAGGATGAGATGGTGAGCAAAGTGGTCGACACGGTTATCCGGGTGAACCAAACCGGAAAATCCGGCGACGGAAAGATATTTGTCATGCCTGTGACCGACTCGGTAAGCGTGCGAACGGGAATAAGCGGAAATGCCACCCTCGATGATTTATAGCCAGGTTTTGGTTTAGTTTATGGTTAGCAGGCGTTAGAATCTTTTTTATTTCCCAAAGCATTTAATACATAAAGAATCAAGCCAGATAAAATGAGGTAATTCCCATGGAAAAAGCATGTGAAGAATATATATGCCCCGATATTGACCCGGAAGAGGTCAAGAAAAAAATGATCGCCAAATACCCGGCTAAGGTAGCCCGTAAACGTTCCAAACAAATTGCGGTCAACAAAGTAGATGAAGATAAATGTGTTCCCGAGGTTCTGGCCAATGTTCGGACCATTCCCGGCGTCATCACTCAGCGCGGGTGCAGTTATGCGGGCTGCAAAGGCGTGGTTCTGGGACCTACCCGAGATATCATTAACTTAACTCACGGGCCTATCGGATGCGGCTTTTACAGTTGGCTGACCCGGCGGAACCAGACCAAGCCCAAGGGGCCGGAGGACCATAATTTCATGACCTATTGCTTTTCTACGGACATGCAGGAAAATGAAATTATTTTCGGGGGTGAAAAAAAGCTTAAAGAAGCCATTCAGGAAGCCTATGACACCTTTCATCCGAAAGCTATCGCCATTTTCGCCACCTGTCCTGTCGGTCTTATCGGCGATGATGTTCATGCGGTTGCCCGTGAAATGAAAAAAAAGCTGGGGATAAACGTCTTTGGTTTCAGCTGTGAAGGATACAAGGGTGTGAGCCAGTCTGCGGGGCATCATATTGCCAATAACGGCATTTTTACCCATGTGGTGGGGCTCGATGATAAGGTCAGGGAAGGCAAATACCGGATTAACCTTCTGGGTGAATATAATATCGGCGGCGATGCTTTTGAAATCGACCGGATTTTTGAAGACTGCAAAATCTCTGTGGTTTCAACTTTCAGCGGCAACTCCAGCTATGACCATTTTAAAAATTCGCACACAGCGGATCTCAACGTAATCATGTGTCACAGATCGATCAATTATGTGGCGGAAATGATGGAAACCAAATACGGTATCCCCTGGATCAAGGTCAATTTTATCGGGGCCGAGGCTACGGCCAAATCTTTGAGAAAAATCGCTCAATATTATGATGAGCCCGAACTTAGCCAACGTATCGAGGAAGTTATCGCAAGGGAAATGCCCGAAGTTGAAAAAGTTCGTCTGGAAGTCAAAAGCCGTTGTGAAGGCAAGCTGGCCATGCTGTTTGTGGGAGGATCCAGAGCGCATCATTATCAGGAGCTGTTTAAGGAAATCGGCATGCGCACTATCGCCGCAGGTTATGAATTCGCCCACCGGGACGACTACGAGGGGCGCCGGGTTCTGCCTGACATCAAGCTCGATGCCGACAGCCGCAACATTGAAGAACTCGAAATAAAACCCGACCCGGAGCAATATGAGCCCCGAAAATCTTCCGAAGAAATCAAAAAACTTGAACAAGCCGGTTTAAAGTTCAAAGACTATGAAGGGATGATGACCGAGATGCCCAATGGGACTTTGGTTATTGACGATATCAATCAGTATGAAACCGAAAAACTGATCGAGATTTTTAAACCGGACATTTTCTGCGCCGGAATCAAGGAAAAATATGCCATCCAAAAAAGCGGTGTCCCCATGAAACAGCTCCACAGCTATGATTCCGGCGGACCCTATGCAGGATTCAAGGGAGCCATAAATTTCTACCGGGAAATTGACCGGATGGTCAATTGCAAGGTTTGGAAATACATGAAAGCTCCATGGCAGGAAAACCCCGAACTGGCCGCAACCTATGCCTGGGATTAAATCCGAGGCGAAAGGGTCATAGGCGTTAACCTGAGGGATATTTATCAAAACCGCTAAAAAAGGATATGCTTACCATGCTATTCAGACATACAACAAATAAAGTCGCAGACCGAAAAGCGCTGAATGTCAATCCTGCAAAAACATGCCAGCCTATAGGTGCCATGTACGCTGCCCTGGGAATCCACGGCTGCCTGCCGCACAGCCATGGTTCTCAAGGGTGTTGTGCCTATCATCGAAGCACCCTGACGCGTCATTACAAAGAACCGGTCATGGCCGGCACCAGCTCTTTCACCGAAGGAGCCTCGGTTTTCGGAGGGCAGGCCAACCTGGTCCAGGCTATCGACAATATATTTACCATTTATGATCCCGTGGTAGTTGCGGTTCATACCACATGCCTTTCCGAGACTATCGGAGACGACATCACTCAGATAACAGCCAAGGCCAAAGAGTCGGGAAAAATTCCGGAAGGCAGATACGTTTTTCATGCCAGCACCCCCAGTTATGTCGGATCTCATGTGACCGGTTTTTCAAGCATGACCAAAGCCATGGTGGACCATTTTGCCGAAAAAAGCGGCAAAAAACGCCGCCAGGTCAATATTATCCCCGGCTATGTAGAACCTTCCGACATGGAAGAAATAAAACGTATTGCCAAGCTCATGAAAGTTCCGTGCGTGGTATTTCCGGATACGTCAAATGTACTCAACGGTCCCCAAACCGGAAAGTACGAAATGTTTCCCAGGGGAGGAGTTACAATCGAAGAGTTAAAAACCACCGGCGACAGCCTCGGAACTCTGGGTCTGGGAAAACTTGCCTCAGGACCGGCAGCCCGGGCACTGGATACCAAATGCAAGGTTGCCTGCCAGGTGCTGGACCTTCCCATCGGCCTCAAGGCGACAGATCGTTTCGTAGATGCGCTTCGCAATATGGCAGGTGTCAACGTGTCCGACGATATCAATATCGAACGGGGAAAACTCCTGGATGTGATCACGGATATGCATCAATACTTTTTCGGCAAAAAAGTGGCACTGATCGGAGATCCGGACCAGTTGATATCGCTTACCGAATTTCTGGTTTCCGTGGACATGTGGCCAATCCACATTGTGACAGGTACGCCGGGAAAAAAGTTTGAAAAACGCATACGGGAAATCACGGAAGACATTCCCGTTCCGGTCAATGTAAAGGCCGGTGGAGACATGTTCATGTGGCATCAATGGATCAAAAACGACCCTGTGGATCTGATGATGGGAAATACTTATGTCAAATATATCTCCCGGGATGAAGACATTCCTTTTGTGCGTTTCGGATTTCCTATCCTGGACCGAATAGGCCACAGCTATTTTCCAACGGTGGGATACCGGGGAGGTCTCAGAATTCTTGAAAAAATCCTGGACGTTCTTTTGGACCGACAGGATCGGGATAGCCCGGAAGAAAGTTTCGAACTGGTCATGTAACCGGAGGTTCTATCATGTCGACCATACATATTTTGGAAGAAAGACAGCGGCAGATTTATCAAAAGGGAAAACAACCTTTTGACATGATTTGCGATAAAGTCAGTATCGCGGGTTCAGTCAGCCAGAGAGCATGCGTTTTTTGCGGATCACGGGTGGTACTTTATCCAATAGCCGATGCGCTTCATCTGGTGCACGGACCTATCGGATGTGCTGCATACACATGGGATATCCGGGGAGCCCTCTCCTCAGGACCCCAGCTGCACCGCCTTAGTTTCTCCACAGATCTGACCGAGACCGATGTCATTTTCGGGGGAGAAACCAAACTATACAAAGCATTGACCCAATTAATCGATGAACACAATCCAAAGGCCGCTTTTGTTTACTCCACCTGTATTGTGGGATTGATCGGAGACGATGTAACCTCGGTTTGCAAAAAAGTGGCAAAAGAAAAAGGTATACCGGTACTCCCGGTGCATTCCGAAGGCTTCAAGGGAACCAAAAAGGACGGCTACAAGGCTGCTTGTGACGCTCTTTTCGAGCTTATCGGCAAGGGGCCCGTGGACCATATCAGCCCTTACAGTATCAACATATTGGGGGAGTTTAATATCGGAGGAGAGGCCTGGATTATCAGGGACTACTATGAACGAATGGGCATTGAGGTGGTATCAGTGATGACCGGAGACGGCCGCGTGGATGACGCAGGAAAATCTCACGGCGCTAAATTAAACGTGGTGCAATGTTCGGGTTCCATGACTCATCTGGCTCTCGCAATGGAAAAAAAGTACAAGATTCCCTTTATCCGTGTCTCCTATTTCGGAATCGAGGACATGGCCCAGGCACTTTACGATACGGCAGCGCATTTCAAGGAAAATCCGGCAATCATGAAAAATACCCGTGAACTGGTCCGCGAGGAAATTTCCGGCATGTATCCTCAACTTAAAAAATACAGAACGGATCTTGAAGGAAAAAAGGCGGCCATCTATGTGGGAGGGGCATTCAAGGCCTTTTCCCTGATTAAGGCCCTAAAACATTTGGGTATGACCACGGTACTGGTGGGCTCCCAAACCGGCAGCAAGGATGACTATGAAATACTGCGGCAGATGTGCGATGAAGGCACGGTCATTGTCGATGATGCCAATCCCGTGGAACTTTCCAAGTATTTAATCGAAAAAGATGCCGATCTGTTCATTGGCGGTGTCAAGGAACGTCCCATTGCCTATAAGCTGGGAGTGGGTTTCTGCGACCATAACCACGAGCGAAAAATCCCTCTGGCCGGATTTGTCGGGATGCTCAATTTTGCAAAGGAAGTCCACGCCACGGTTACCAGTCCGGTTTGGCAGCTTACACCGAGAAGGGAACGTTCCTATTGAACCCATGATTAGCAGTGCCCGTCCCAAAACTCTGGCTCTCCCTCTCCCTTTGGGGGAGGGTCGGGGTGGGGGTGAATGATATCAGAAGGTTTATCTTTCCCTCCCCCAACCCCTCCCAGAGGGAGAGGAGCGCCGGACAGGTTTCAAAGAAAACAAAATACAACCATATACGCCCGGAGACAATTATGAATTTATCCTTAATAAAAAAACATGCAGACTACACACCCACAACAAACGCCTGCAAAATGTGCACTCCCCTCGGGGCATCACTGGTATTTAAAGGTATTTCAAATGCAGTGCCTTTGTTGCATGGTTCGCAGGGGTGTTCCACATACATTCGCCGTTATATAATCAGCCATTTCAAGGAACCTGTGGATATAGCCTCCACCAATTTCTCTGAAGAAGCCGCTGTTTTTGGGGGGGGAGTCAACCTGAACCGGGCCCTGGACAACCTTCTTAAACAATATGATCCCGATATGATCGGTATCGCCACAACCTGTTTAAGCGAAACTATCGGTGATAACGTAGCCGGGTTTTTAAAATCCTACAGGGAAAAGCGAAAAGATGAGCTTCTTCCGGAAATTATCCATGTATCCACACCGAGCTACCGGGGAACACACATGGACGGTTTTCAGGGAGCAGTTCAAGCGGTGGTCCAGGGCCTTTCCCAAAGTGTTCCGGAAACTGTACTCAGCCACAAGGTGAATATTTTTCCCGGCATGGTGTCCCCCGCTGATATTCGTCATCTGAAAGATATCCTGGAGGCCTTTGGCATCACCTATGCTTTACTTCCGGATTATTCGGATCGTTTGGACGGCGCCCTGTGGTCTGAATATCAAAGAATCCAGAAAGGCGGCACCAATGTGGATCGAATCAAGCATATGAACAACGCTGTGGCATCCATCGAGTTTGGAAGAATTCTGGAGGGCGCCCGCAGCAGCGCAGGCAAGTATCTCAAAGAACAATTCGGCGTTGCCTGCTACAGCCCCGGGCTTCCCATCGGCGTGCGGGAAACCGATTCTTTTTTCAGTGCCCTGCAGGATATATCCGGCAATCCGGTGCCTTACAAGTTCAGGTCTCAAAGAGAAAGGCTCATCGATTCATTTGTGGATGGCCATAAATATGTTTCAGGGGTTCGGGCAGTGGTTTATGGGGAAGAAGACCTGGTAGTGGGAATAGTATCATTACTTCGTGAGATCGGAATCATTCCGGTGCTCTGCGCATCTGGGGGAAAGAGCGGCCTGATGAAAGAAATCATCGAATCCATGGTTCCCGAACACCAATCCCTGGGAATCCACGTCAAGGGCAACGTGGATTTTATGGATATCGAGCAGCAAGTCGCTGATATATCTCCTGACATCCTAATCGGAAACAGCAAAGGATACAGGCTTTCCCGCAGAATTGGCAAACCCCTGGTTCGAATCGGTTTTCCGGTCCATGACCGAATTGGTGGAGGCCGCATAAATCATCTGGGTTATCAGGGCGCCCAGGAACTCTTTGACCGGATTGTCAACACCCTCATTGAAAAGGGACAGGACCAATCAGAGATTGGATATAGCTATATTTAAAGCTGTTTTATGTTTCTTGCCCAAAATTTTCAGAAAAAGGAAATACTGTCATGAACCTGGCAAATCATCCCTGTTTTAACGATAAAGTAAGACATCTTTACGGACGAGTTCATCTTCCCGTCGCACCAAGATGCAATGTACAGTGCAATTTCTGCAACCGCAAATTCGATTGTGTCAATGAAAGCAGGCCGGGGGTGACCAGTGGAATTCTGTCTCCTGAGCAGGCCCTGGAATATCTGAATCAGGTGCTTGCCATCAAAAAAAACACCAGTGTTGTAGGTATTGCCGGACCCGGGGATACTTTTGCCAATGCGGAAGGAAGCCTGGAGACGCTTCGGCTTGTCAGAGAAAAATATCCTGACATGATCCTCTGTGTAGCCACCAATGGGTTGAGCCTTGAACCCTATGCTGAGCAGCTTGCGGATATCTCTGTCAGTCATGTCAGTATCACGGTAAACAGTGTTGATCCGAAAATCGGAGAAAAAATATATTCCTGGGTAAGAGACGGCAAACGTGTGCTTCGGGCAGAAGAAGGGGCGAAAGTTATACTGGATAGACAGATCGCCAGTATACGGGCTTTGAAAAAAAACGGGGTGGCTGTAAAAATCAACTCCATTATCCTCCCGGGTATCAACGATCATCACATGGAAGACATCGCCAGAAAAATGGCCGGCTTAAATGTGGATATTTTGAATTGTATTCCCTATTATCCAAATGAAGGTGCAAACTTCACAAATTTGGAAGAACCCTCCCCTGAAGTGGTTGCAAAGGTTCGAAAAGCCGCAGGAAAACATATTCAACAGATGCACCACTGTACCCGATGCCGGGCCGATGCCGCCGGCCTCTTAGGTGAAACCCCGGAGGCAAAAATCATGGAGACCTTGACCAACTGTGCATCCAAAAAAACAAGAACAAGAAAAAATAACAACCGTCCATACATAGCCATAGCAACCCTGGAAGGTATTTTAATAAACCTTCACCTTGGCGAAGCTTATCGCCTTCAAATTTATGGACGACAAAACGGAGGCAGGGTGCGCTTTCTAGAAAACCGCCTGACTCCGGAACCCGGCAGTGGTGATGACCGGTGGCTGCAACTTGCAAAGACATTAAAAGACTGCCGGGCTCTTTTGGTATCGGGTATCGGTGAAAACCCAAAAAAAATCTTGGTCGAAAGCGGTATTCAAGTTTACGAGATCGAAGGACTGATTGAAGATGCAGTGGGTCGTTTTTTCAGTGGAGAAAATATCAACCATCTGATCAAACGAGAAACAACCGGATGCAAAGCCGCTTGCTCAGGCACCGGTGAAGGATGCGGTTAAAAGGAGTGCGAAAGCTGTGCTTTCGCATATTTTGCAAAAGCACAGCTTTTGCACTCCGAAAAACCGCCTACAAAACGTTTTTTAATTTTTACATAAACCACCAAAAAATGGAGGAAAAGCATGGAAAAACCGCGACATCATATTTTTGTTTGTGCCAGTTTCAGGGCTGGAGGAAATCCCAAAGGAATTTGTCACAAAAAAGGATCTGTGGATTATCTTCCTTACATCGAAAATGAAATTTTAGACCGGGGAATGACCGATGCAATCGTTTCCAGCTCCGGGTGCCTGAAAGGATGCGACCATGGACCGATCATGGTAATTTATCCGGACAATCTCTGGTATGGCAACGTGGATGGCCAAGAAGCTATCGATGATATCCTTGATGCTCTGGAGGAGGGTAAGGTTGCAACGCAGTATCTAATTTCGTAAATTCTCAGAAAGAAAAACAATGACTATTCAAATTCAGCTCGCCGACACCACACTCAGGGATGGTGAGCAAGCTCCTGGGGTTGCTTTCAGCAGAAAACAGAAGCTTCGAATCGCTCAGATGCTTGCCGATATGGGCATCGATGAAATTGAAGCCGGTATACCCGCCATGGGAGAAAAAGAACGTTCAACCATAAGGGCTCTGACGAATTTAAAACTTCCCTGTCGTCTCATGGTCTGGTGCCGTGCCAAAATTCAGGATATCCGATTGGCAGCTGAGTGCGGTACCAACAGTGTTCATATCAGCTTTCCGTTATCCTCTGTTTTGCTCAAAGCCATGTCAAAAGACCGTTCATGGGTTATTAATTCTCTTGCTCACTTGATTTCTTTTGCAGGTGAGCATTTCGAATTTGTGTCCGTTGGCGCACAGGATGCTTTTAGGACCGACTTGCCTTTTTTAAAGCAATTTTACCATCTTGCTTACCGGGCCGGAGCGAATCGCCTGAGAATCGCCGACACGGTTGGCACCGCAACACCTTCAAGGGTAATGCGGATATTTAATGAACTGTCATCTTTGCCCTTTAGTTTACCGCTTGAATTTCACGGCCATAATGATTTGGGAATGGCCACTGCCAACGCCTTCACAGCCGCCGAAGCCGGTGCCCATGTTCTGAGTGTAACGGTCAATGGCCTGGGTGAAAGAGCAGGCAATACGGCGCTGGAAGAAATTGCCATGGCTTTGAGTCTCGACGAAAAATTTCAATGTAATGTTCATACACCCTCCCTGACAAACCTTTGCTCTTTTGTTGCAAAGGCTTCAGCAAGAAGCATCCCCATCACAAAACCGGTCACAGGAGATACTGTTTTTTTGCACGAGTCTGGCATTCACTGTGCTGCTCTTCTGAAAGATCCCCTGAGCTATCAGCCTTTTCTACCTGAAAATGCCGGTCAAAAGAAAACCCGGTTCGTTCTGGGCAAGCATTCCGGTAAAAAGGTAAAAAGGTATATGAAAGCAGATACCATACAGGTTTAATACTACCACTCTTTACCACTTGACAAAACAGCCGATGGAAATATAGTTTCAGAATATGAAGTGATTATTTACAGCAAACAGGGAAAAGCCAACCAAATGAAAAAAATAAACACCGAGTTTCTGATTGCCGGACTCATTGTATTGTTCATTTTTGTTTTTTTAATTTTTTACGGGATTTTCAAAAAAGATGATTCCGAGTTCACTAGAGGAAACGATTTAAATCCGGAAGATTCCTTTACGTTTTTCGGAGTCGGGCCCAATACCACATACAGCGGAAACCTTCGGGATGATCTCAGGAGAGTGCTGGGTTCTGATTCCATTGCAACATGGACAACCATTAATCTGGAAATCATTTCTCCAGGTTTTATCCAAAACCATTTTCCCCAAATTCATCAATTAAATCTGCGATTAAACCAAAATGCAACCCGGCGAATTGAACATAACACCACCAGACTCACCTACCGATACGTTCCTGATCGCATCACGGCCTTCAACTATGTGGAACTGCTTTTTTCAAATTATTCCCAAAAGCCTCTTTATTGTAAAATTCGTGCCAAAGATGAAGCCTCGAATATTCTGGAGATGTTAAAAACCAAGCACGGAGAGCCGGAAAAAATTGACTGGGGCAGGCCTGAAGAATATTCTTTATTCTGGAAAAGCCATGGTGACCTATTGGTTTTTTCAAAAACCCTGGATAAAATCGGCAATCCCACATTTCGAATAATGACCTACTATGTCAGCAATATAGAAGAACTTATTGAACAAGAAGAAAAGGAGAGAAGGACTCAGGAAAAAGATGCTAAAAATGCCTTAAGACGGGTTTTTTAAAAATTCGGAGTGCGAAAGTTGTACTTTCGCCTAACCGGCTGCAAGCCGGTTTGCCCGGTTATACATACGCCTCTGTGCGAATGAATTCGCACCTACAATAAATATCTGATGGAACCAGGCATGTTTAAGAAGCGGCCTGCAGCTCCCCTAAATTTTCTTCTCATTCACCAGACGGGCAAAATGGGCAAAAGAGCGGTCATAGGTTTTTTCCGCATGGTCAGGAAAACAGCATGCCGGAAGTTGACGGCTTTTTAAATGGTAGCTGATACAGTCACAACAAATGCCTTTTCTGGCACAAGGTTCGTACGAACAATTGCAATTTTCAAGGTTTTTGTCTTTTTTACATTCCATATGCACATCTCCTTTAAAATTCTTTGAGCCAGTTACCTTAAGGTGACTGGCCGGAAACGCCTATACGCCCTCTCCCTTTGGGCTGGTCTTTACCCACACTTGACACAGGGGGATATTTTTCGTTTTCACTCAGATCGTTGCAACGAGCTTGCAAAAGATGATTGCAAACGTTCCCCCCTTTTCCAAAGGGGGACTTGCTGCGCTCAACATCCCTTGGATCGATGGTTATGGGATTTTTCTCGTTACCATGCTCAGCTTGGAAACAAGCTTTCCCTCCCCCAGCCCCTCTCAGAGGGAGAGGATTTTCCGGACAGGCACTGCTATTTATTTCGGCAAAATGCAAACGGGCGGGTTTGTTAGACACCCCGCCCTTTGACCAGTCCAATTTTTAACTTTTTCGTTTAATTCGAAGGTTTTTTGCCGTCTTCCAGTTTGTCCATGTCACTTTCTTTTTTCTCAACCTCATCGGTGGCACTCTTGAAATTCTTTATGGCCTTACCCATCCCTGCCCCGATTTCCGGGAGTTTTCCGGCTCCAAAGATAATCAGGATTATAACGAGAATGATAATAAGTTCCGGCATCCCAATTCCAAACATACCATTTCTCCTTGCTTAAAGTATTTTTAGTTATTTTTTTAGGTTATTTACACCAAATGGCCATCAAGAATCAGGCAGCACAGGTCCGGTTTGTCTTAATTCCTGCAAAAGTTGCTTGAATTCTTTAGATTTCAGATAGCGGTCGATGGAACTTTGATATTCGATCCAGTCGTTCCAGACTTTGAGCCATTCTTCATTATGCCAGTAGGAATTACTGTCTCCCTTTCCCTTCATTCGACTGATATAATCCAGGTATTCTTCTTCACAACTTTCACAGAAATGATATGGAACCCGGACAAACTGATGTTCACATTTTTTACCTTTTGAAGGATCCGGATTAATTTGCTGACCACAACGCTCACATTTGAAAGCGCACTGGGTACATTGGAAAACCTTTTGCACCGCCTGGATTTTCCGCTTCCGGGCAACAGCCTCCCTTTTATCTTTGGAAAGTTTTAGTTTGTCATTCAAAGAGATTATTTCGGCCACAAAACACCTTCCTCAATTTTACGTTTGATTATATAAGCGCATAATAGCACAGGGTCATGATCGTGTCAATTGAGCTGTTGCCGGAAATCAGAACCAGTGCAAGCGGAGATTTACGATCAGAAGATTATTTTTATTGCCTTTGTTGTAAATAATACTTTAGCATGTTAAAATTTATTGTATTAAATGTACATGACAATGAAAAGGAATGCAAAAGCACTGCTTTTGCGTTGGGCTGTATCCATAGCCCCTATACAAAAAAAAGATTTGCGTACTGCTATTCCATGGAGCCACTGCCAAAATGAATCATTTTAAACCAAGGGGCCTTCCTGTTTTGATCGGAAGCCTTCCCCTGCAAGACCATCAGGAAGCCTTAGAGCTTGTCTTTCACTATACTCCCGAAATACCCTTGTGGATACAACTTCCGTTTTTTAAGCAGGAAGGCATGATCGCCCAGTTTCTCCCGGGCATGCCCTGTATGACCACCAATGGAGACAAAACTTTTATCGATACGGCTTCTTCAAACTTTGAAAATGAACTTTTCGGCTTTTACGAAACTTATCTGGAAGTCAATGAAGACTCCACATTGCTTGAAGGCTCCATTTTTACCATGTCACCTGAAACTGCACCGGGTTTGCACGTTCTGATGGCAAAATTATCGGGAAGCAACAGGAAGCATGTTGCCGTCAAAGGACAAATCACGGGCCCCTTTACATTCGCCATAGGAATAAAGGATGAGAAGGGCAAATCAATTTTTTATAATTATCAGCTCAGAGATGCTGCTGTCAAACTTCTTGCCATGAAAGCCCGATGGCAGACCCGTCAATTGGGTAAGTCGGGCAAACCGGTGATCCTGTTTTTCGATGAACCGGCCCTGGCTGCTTTTGGATCGTCGGCTTTTATCAGTGTTTCCCGTGAGGAGATTTTTCAGTGTTTTGAAGAAGTCTTTGAGGCAGTTCATTCGGAGGGGGGGCTTGTTGGGGTTCACGTATGTGCAAATGCCGACTGGTCATTGATATTGGAATCTTCGGCAGACATTGTCAGTTTTGATGCTTACACATATTTCGACACGCTCATTTTATATGCCAAACAACTCCGGGCATTTATAAACGCAGGAAAAATTATGGCCTGGGGTATTGTCCCAACCCTGGTTAAATCGGATATTGAAAAAGAAACGGTGCCCTCGCTCTTGGACAATTGGAAAAAAAAAGCAGCCATGGTCGAAAACCTGGGTATTGATCGAGAAAGACTTTTATCGCAATCACTGATCACTCCCAGTTGCGGAACAGGTTCTCTTAGCTTGGCTAACGCCACTAAAGTATTATCTCTGACGTCGCAGTTGTCTGCCCAAATAAGAAGTAAAGCATGACAAGGAGGTTGGTCATGAACGATCACAATATTTCGAATCGGTTTACAGGTGCAAGCCGGTATGTGCTGGATGATGAATTGGCAAAAATTGTCAATATTTCAATGGCCCTGGAAATGCCCCTGCTCTTGAAAGGAGAGCCTGGGACCGGAAAAACCATGTTGGCCCACGCTATTGCCGAAAGCCTTAAAATGCCTTTAATTGTGCTCAATGTGAAATCGAGCATGAAACTGGTAGATGCTCTCTATCAGTATGACACCCTGACCCGTTTAAACGACAGTCGCTTTGGTGATTCGGGCCGTGATGTCAGCGATATTGAAAATTATATCCGCATGGGAAAAATCGGGCAGGCATTTGCATCCGAGTCAAAAATCGTGCTTTTAATCGACGAAATCGACAAAGCCGACACAGATTTTCAAGATGACATGCTCGATGTACTGGATCAGATGGAATTCGATATTATTGAGATCGATAAAACAATTCGCGCAAAACAGCGCCCGGTGATCCTCATTACTTCCAACGCCAAAAAAGATCTTTCAGATCCATTTTTAGGACGGTGCAATTTTCACCATATTGCTTTTCCAGATGCACCCATGATGCACAAAATTATCCATGCTCACTTTCCCAACCTTGACAGCAATCTTGCCCAAAATGCGATTACAGCTTTTTTCAACCTGAGAAAGATGAATCCTATTGAAAAACGCCCGGCCACCCGTGAACTGATTAATTGGATCAGAGCTCTGTCAGCAGATCCGGATTTCAACCCCAAAAATCTGAAAAAAGGTGATATTCCTTTTTTGGGGGTGTTATTCAAAAAAAGCCAGGACTTTGCTCAGGCCTTCTCTACCCTCCCCCGTTCCCGGCTTTAACAGGTATAATCCAGCATGTTCGTTGATTTTTTTTACAAACTGAAAGATTTGGGCGTGCCCGTCTCGCCCACATCCTTTTTAACGCTTCAAAAAGCCCTTGAAACCGGCCTTGTCATGAGTCTCGATGATTTTTACACGGCTTCGAGATCGATTTTGATCAAAAATGAACGTTATTTTGATCTTTTCGATCAGGTTTTTGCCCACTATTTCAACGGAGCCGATTTACCTGATCCGACAGAAAAAGAACTTTCAGAAACCGTCAAATTCCTATTGGAGCAGTGGCTCAAAGACCCTAAAGTGCTGTCAGAGGCTCTGGGCATCGATGAAGACAAACTGACACAACTTTCCCCTGATGAGCTTGTGGAGTATTTCAAGCAGCGGCTCAAGGAGCAAAAAGGACGCCATGACGGGGGTAACCGCTGGATCGGCACAGGTGGCACTTCTCAGGTGGGTCATTCGGGATATCATCCCGGTGGTATGCGTGTGGAAGGAATATCCCGAAACAAATCCGCGGTCAAAGTAGCTCTGGAAAGACGTTACAGAGATTATTCCAAACGCGGCCTGCTAAACCAGGCCATGGTGGGCGAAGCTTTGAAACGGCTCAGAAACCTTGTACCTGTAGGACCAAAAGATAAAGTCAATGTGGAAAAATCCATCTACCAGACCATGAAAAATGCCGGAGAAATCGAAATCGTTTTCGACCGCAGCCTCCGGGACCGGCTTAAAGTAATCCTGGCTATCGACAACGGTGGCTGGTCCATGGAACCTTATGTGCAAACCGTTCAGACCCTTTTCAACTATGCCCAGGCACAATTTAAGGAACTTAAAATCTTTTATTTTCACAACACCATCTATGACAATCTCTGGAGGGATCCCTCCCGGCGTCGTGATCCCATTAAAACAGAAGACTTCGGCCGGTTCGATCCACAAAGCCGCCTTATCATTGTTGGAGATGCCAGTATGGCAACATTCGAACTGCTTGCCAGAGATGGCACCATTTACGTGCAAGACCGAAGCACACTTGCAAGTATTGAACGTCTTCAGTTTTTAGCCGACACCTTTTCCCATTGTGCATGGCTCAACCCGGTACCCGCAAAAATTTGGTCGCGGACTCCCACAATCGGTATGATTGCCAAAATATTTCCCATGTTCCAACTGACCCTGGACGGTTTGGAAGAAGCGGTCAGTCATTTGGCCGCAAACCGTAATTAGTCCGGTAACTCCTCTCCCTCTGGGAGGGGCTGGGGGAGGGAAATAAAAATTCCATAACCATCGATATGAAGACTCTCGGGTATTAAACCCGGGAGTCCTCAACCATTAAATAAAATAACAAAATGATAAACGGTATCTTTGGGATTGAAAAAATGTCACGCCCTTTCAGGGCTTCTCTGGGTGGGTGGTCAACCCAGGGCGCTGCCCTGGGCT
>SKZT01000307.1 GCA_007127235.1 Desulfobacteraceae bacterium | reverse complement strand
TAAATCTGACTGATGGGCACATCAAGCAAATTGCTGACCCGGTAAAGGGCATTGTTTGGAAGGTAATTAAATTCCTTTTGAACATCCTGGAGGATCGGAACGAGAAAAGCCTTGTCCGAATCGTATCTTGAAATAATTTCTTTGACTTTATCTTCCATTATTTTAAACCTTATCCGGAGTGGTTAATTTTCCTGTCATGGCTTTAAGATTTTTGTAATCCTGGGCTACACGCCTTTGAATAGTATCCATCATCTCCGGCGTAAGATGCCGGAATCTTCCCTGCGGCTTGAGATATTCTTCTACAGGTCTGAGTTCATCAACCTCCTGGGTAATCTTGTATTTTCCGTCCTCGACCTCATAGAGAGGAAACACTCCGGTTTCAACAGCCAGCCGGCCTATCTAGATGGCCCTGTCCGGTGCAATCCGCCATCCAGTGGGACATACTGAAAGAATATGTACATAGGCGGGGCCTTTTTTGGCCGCCGCTTTTTTCACCTTTTCCATCAGATCCATGGGATAGCTGGAACATGCTGTAGCCACATACGGAATATTATGAGCCACGGCTATTTTCGGCATATTCTTTTTCCAGGTCACCTGGCCTGTCGGTTGTGCTTTGCCTGCCGGCGATGTTGTCGTTGTGGCTCCGTAAGGCGTTGAAGACGAGCGTTGAATGCCTGTGTTCATATAGGCTTCGTTATCGTAGCACACATAAATGAAATTGTGTCCTCTTTCAAAAGCACCTGACAACGCCTGAAGTCCGATATCAGCGGTAGCGCCATCTCCCCCCATGCCAAGAATGACGGTCTGCTTGTCCTCAAGCCGTCCTTTTCGGATCAAAGCCCTCAACCCTGCTTCCGCTCCCGAAAGTGTAGCTCCGGTATTTTCAAAAGCCACATGAAGCCAGGGTACTCTCCAGTTTGTAAATGGAAGTGGTGATGAAACGATCTCCATGCAGCCTGTGGCGGCACAAACCACCACATTATTACCCAGGGCCTTGGCCACCAGCCTCACTGCCAAAGCTTCGGCACACCCCTGGCATGACCGGTGGCCCGGCGCAAAATATTCTTTCTTATCAATAAGCCTTGCGGCATAGACATTTAATGGTTCCATTATTCTCTGACTCCGTAAATGGTATAATCTTCCTGGCGTACCCTGCTGCCGGCAAGCTTCTGTGTTTTTTCATACATATCAATATAGTTATTAACTGTCACATCGCGCCCGGCTAAACCCGCTACAAAATTGGTCACCAGCGGCTTGTTTTTTTCACTGTAAAGTGCCGCCCTAATTTCACCGGCCACCGGACCGCCGGGCCCACCATAAGAAATGGCCCGGTCAAGAACAATGATGCTCTTGACATGCTTTACCTCGTTACGCAATTCTTCAAAGGGAAAAGGCCGCCATAGCCTGAGCCTGATCTGGCCGACTTTTTCTCCTCGGGCCCGCAACTGGTCAACCACAATGGAAACCGTCTCACTCAGGCTGCCCATGGTCAGAAAAACCGTCTCGGCATCCTCGGCATGGTAAGTTTCCACCGGCTTGTAATATCTGCCGGTAATATCCCCCATTTCTTTCCATGCTTTAAGAATTTCTTCCTTTGAGTCCAAAAGTGCTTCATTCTGAGCCATTTTGGCCTCGGTGAAAATATTGGGCATTCCAAATGCACCCATCGTCACCGGTTTGTCCGGATGAAGCCGGTTCACCGGTTTGAATTCCGGCAAATACTGCCTGACCATTTCCGGTGTCCAATACTCAATGGCTTCGATCACATGCGTGAGGATAAAACCATCCATGTTGACAATGACAGGAAGCGAAACATCTGGAGATTCGCCTACGCGAAAAGCAAAAAAAACATGGTCGAAAGCCTCCTGGCCGTTTTCCGTAAATACCTGAATCCATCCGCAATCCCGTATAGACATGACATCGGAGTGATCGTTCCAGATACTCAAAGGGCCTGAAAGACTCCTGTTGGCAAGAATCATGACAATGGGAAGTCTCATGCACGGAGCGATAAAAACGATTTCATTCATCAGGGCCAATCCCTGGGAACTTGTGCATGTAAATGTTCTTGCACCCACAGCCGATGCACCGCAACAAACGCTCATGGCAGAATGTTCGGATTCCACCGGGATATATTCCGCATCAAGATCTCCTCTGGCCACAACCTCTGACAGGTGCTCCACAATATGCGTCTGGGGAGTAATGGGATAGGCGGCAATGACATCCACATCAGCCATGGCAACCGCATCGGCCGCACCAATTGAAACCTCGATTCCTTTTCTATTTTTAGACATCTATTCTTCCTCCGGTATCATACTGATACACCCGGTAAAACATTCTCTTGCACAAATTCCACAACCCTTGCAGTAATAAAGGTCTGCAACAAAAAAACCCTCGTCATTTTTATAGATTGCCATATCCGGACAAAAAAGATAACAGACCCCACAACGAATGCATTTTTCCTTGTCAACAACAGGCCGCATGGATCGCCAGTCCCCGGTTTTGTACTGAGAGGCGTTTCCAGGCTCCGATACCACACATCCAATTTGAAGCTCTCTCCAAGTCGGTTCCTCTATGGTTTTATCGGACAAGACTTGCTCCTTTCTATTTAATAAAGTTCTTTCGGATCGTCTTTCAGGCAGAAACCCATCAGAAGCGCATTACCCCTATCCTTGTTTCGGGATCACAATGGTTTCCTCGTAGGCTCTTTTAAAGGCCCGGATATTTCTCTCCACCACCCGGCGAAAACGTTTTTTAAGCGGCTCAATCAGAGAATCCGGATCAACTATCTGCCTTGCTTTCAACAATGAGCCTAACATTGTTGTATTTGTGATAGGAACACCCAGTTCTTCCTGGGCAATTTTCGTAGCATTAACAGTGCCTAAAGAATGAAAAATCCCTAACTCTTTCCGAATCTGCTCTCCGGAATATTTGGTATTTGTTACCAGAATACCATCCTCTTTCAAACCGCTGAGCACATTGACCAATCGAAGTACTGATGGATCCAAAACCATGACCAAATCCGGATTGGTAATATTGGTCCGAAGACGGATCGGCTCATCATCAATTCGACAAAAAGAAACAACGGGAGCCCCCCGGCGCTCCGGTCCGAAACTAGGGAATGCCTGAGCATATTTTCCTTCCTGAATTGCAGCCAGCGCCAAAAGTTCTGCAGATGTCACAGCCCCCTGCCCTCCCCGGCCGTGCAACCGAATTTCGATCATATTCCTTTTCTCCATGAACGTAATTTATAAATTATATCCATATCTTATTTATTAATCATTTTCTATTTAATCCTTCTTATCAGGTTCCTGTCTTTGGAGTCAATTAAATTGACTTATTTTTTTAAAAATTTCTATTTAATTCATTTTTTTTTTAATTTCCATGCAATTTTTTCAAATAATATAATGAACAAATTTTACTAAATATAATATTAATTCAATTATTTATTGACAAAAACAGATTCTTTTGCGATTATTATATGCCCTGCCGGGGGGGACAGATATTCAGGCTTCTGACCGGGTTCAAAGGGAATTAGTCTTTAAAATCAGACCAACATATACTATTAAGGAGATTGCAAGAATGATTGAAATCAGAATTCATGGGCGCGGGGGCCAGGGAAATGTCCGGGCTGCCGAGCTTTTGGCAATTGCGGCCTTCAAGGATGGCAAATTTGCCCAGGCGTTTCCTGCATTCGGCGCTGAACGAATGGGAGCACCCGTTCAGGCGTTTGTACGGATTGACGATAAACAAATCCGGCTCAGGGAACAAGTGCGCAGGCCCGACTATCTGATCATACAAGATGCAATGCTTATGGAAACCGTACCGGTGCTGGATGGGCTCAAGCCGGATGGTGGCATACTGGTGAACTCTGAAAAATCGCCCGAAGAACTCCGGTTAGACACCAAGGCTACCGTGGATACCATTCCGGCAACCGAAATCGCCCTTGAGATTATTGGTCGCCCTATTCCCAATGCGATCATGATCGGGGCCTTTTGTGCCATCACCGGACTTATCAGTCTTGAAGCCGCCCAGGCGGCCATAATGGAGATTTTTCCGGGAAGAATCGGTGAAAACAACGTTGCTGCCCTGGAACGTGCCAACGAAATCATTCAGAAGAGGAAAAACCATGTTAAAACAGATTGAAGGCTCTCAAGCCGTGGCGGATGCGGTTGCATTGTGCCGCCCCAATGTTATCTCAGCCTACCCTATTACGCCGCAAACCCATATTGTTGAGGATTTGGCCACCATTGTGGCGGAAGGAAGACTCGATACCGAATTTCTCAACGTTGAAAGTGAATTCGCTGCCGCATCGGTGGTACTGGGGGCAAGTGCCGCGGGTGCCAGAACCTATACGGCAACAACCTCTCAGGGATTG
This sequence comes from Desulfobacteraceae bacterium, assembly GCA_007127235.1. GTDB lineage: Bacteria > Desulfobacterota > Desulfobacteria > Desulfobacterales > SKZT01 > SKZT01. Next base: position 4,089 of record SKZT01000307.1, on the reverse strand, counting down.
CTGCTGATGACGGAAGTACTTTATTGTATTGCCGGCATGAGACTTCCTATCGTATTAACCTGTGCCAACCGGGCCATATCCGCCCCCCTGAGCATATGGAATGACCATCAGGATTCCATGTCCATCCGCGATTCGGGATGGATCCAAATACATGCTGAAAACAATCAGGAAGCAGCCGATCTTCATTTTCAGGCTTATAAAATTGCCGAGAAAACCTTTTTACCGGTCATGGTTTGCATGGACGGCTTTATCCTTACCCACGCATTCGAGCCGGTGGATATTCCGGATCAGGACAAGGTGGACGACTTTCTGCCGGCATTTCGTCCCAGAGCTACTGTTGATCCCATGTATCCGCGGGGACTTGGACTCTTTGCCGATCCCCGGTTTTACATGGAAATGCGCTATATTATCCACCGTGCCATGGAAAAATCCGAAAACACCATCAAAGAGGTTCATGAAGAATTCAACAAAGCTTTCGGCCGGAAAAGCGGGGGACTTCTCAAGACTTACAAGCTTGAAAACGCAGATGTGGTCATCGTAGCCATGGGAAGTGTTGTGGGAACGATTAAAGACACTATCGACCTGTTGGAAGAAAAAGGCAAGTCTGTCGGATTGCTTCAAATATGCTCTTTCAGGCCTTTTCCCCGAAAACAGGTTTATCAGTTGTTAAAAGACAAGGAAAACATTGTTGTTGTTGAAAAAGCACTCTCTCTCGGCCGTGGCGGCATACTCGGCAGTGATGTCCGGTGGTCATTTCCCCGTACAGAACAAACCGACAGAAAAATCAGCAACTTCGTTGCAGGACTCGGCGGTCGCGATATCACCACAGACGACCTGGCAGCCATGGTGGAGCGGGTGGAAAAAGAACATGTGGAATTCGATTTTCTCGGCCTTAACCGGGATTTAATTTTAGAAAGGGATTTATGATGAAAACTGCTGTTGAATTTGATAAGAAAAATCTTCTGGCCAGTGGCCACAGGGCCTGTGGGGGATGCGCGCAGGCACTTGCATGTCGCATGGTACTGGATGCCGCCGGAAAAAACACGATCGCCTGTGTTGCTACAGGATGCCTCGAAGTTTTCAGCGGCCCCTACCCTGACCCATCCTGGCGGATTCCCTTTCTTCACAGCCTTTTTGAAAATTCAGCGGCTGTGGCCGCCGGTGTGGAAGTCGCTTATCGGGCCCTGAAAAAGGCGCCGGTGAATGTTCTTGCCATGGGCGGCGACGGAAGCACTGCTGATATCGGTTTTCAATGCATCAGCGGCATGTTTGAAAGGGGACACAATGTTTTGTATGTCTGCTATGATAATGAAGCATACATGAACACAGGGGTTCAACGGTCCAGCTTTACACCTTTCGGTGCCAAAACCACTACCACCCCCGCCGGAAACCGTTTCCATAAAAAAGATCTTCCCCAACTGGCCGTTGTTCACGGGGTGCCTTATGTGGCGACAGCAACCGTGGATGACTACCATGATCTTCAGCGAAAAGTAAAGACGGCTCTGTCAATCCATGGCCCGAAATACCTTCATGTTTATGCTCCCTGCCCTTTGGGATGGGGACATGCCGGAGATATGAGCATCGCCATTTCCCGACTGGCAAAGGAAACCTGCCTGTTTCCCGTATATGAGATCAAAGACGGAAAATTGGTAAGTGTCGTTAAAATTCCTGTAAAAAAGCCTGTGGAAGAGTACCTGAAAGTTCAGGGCCGTTTTCGGCACCTGTTCAAAAAGGGAGTGCCCACAACAGAGGTGGAGCTTATTCAGGAAATTGCAAACCAGAACATAGAAAGGTTTAATTTATAATGGAAAAGTTACCATTGGGATTAGCTCTGGACCTGAGAAAGGTCGTACCGTATAAAACCGGATCATGGCGAACCCAGATGCCGGTTCATGTCATGCAAACCCCGCCGTGCACATTCAGCTGCCCAATCAATAACGATATTCGGGGATTTTTACGTATACTTGCCGACAAAGAAAATTTTGTCGATGCATGGAACATATTGACCCGGACCAACCCGCTTCCGGCCATCTGCGGCCGTGTATGTCCGCATCCTTGCGAAGAAGGCTGCAACCGGAGGGATCTGGATTATCCCCTGGCCATAAACTGCGCCGAACGCGCGGTGGGCGATTATGCAATTGATAAAAAGCTGGATCATCGAAAAGAGCATATCACACCCCGACAAGAAAAAATTGCCATTGTCGGCTCCGGACCTGCCGGGTTGTCTTGTGCATTTCACCTTGCCAAACGGGGATTCAAAGTCAAAATATTCGAAGCTGAACACCAGCCCGGAGGTATGCTACGGTGGGGAATTCCGACATTCCGCCTTCCCAGGGAGGTATTGGATTATGAAATCAATGCCATTCTCAAGCTGGGAATCGAACTGGAATGTAATGTCCGGGTAGGCGTCAATATTCCCATGGATCAGTTGACAAATGAATATAAAGCCGTTTTTTTGGGCATGGGAGCATCTATAGGCACCCGAATCGAAGTCCCCGGAGATGATGCCCAGGGAGTCTACAGCGGTGTGGAATTTTTAAAAGAGATCAATTCCGGAAAACAAATTGACCTGGGTAAAGATGTGGTGATTGTCGGAGGCGGCAATACGGCACTGGACTGTGCCAGGGTAGCCAAACGCCTGGGCGCAAACACTTCCATTGTCTACCGGAGAACCCGGGTGGAAATGCCCGCACTCTCGGAAGAAATCGACGAGGCCCTGGAAGAGCGAATCATGTTCCGGTATCACACAAATCCCACTCAAATCCTTGCTGAGGACGGTAAAGTTGTTGGGATGCTTTGCGTGCAGATGGAAATGAAAGAAGCCGATGCCTCCGGAAGAGCCCGTCCGGCAGCTATCGCCGGCTCCGAAAAAGTCATTCCGGCCGATACCATCATCTTGGCAACCGGCCAGGCAGTCGATTATGAAGGAATTGAACTTAATAAGCGGGATGAAAAATGGATTTCAACGGATAACTACCTTCAAACCAGTATTCCGGGTGTCTTTGCCGGTGGCGATGCGGTGCTTGGCCTTGAAACCGTCTCTGCGGCAATAGGACAGGGACTGCGTGCTGCTCAGAATATCGAGGACTATATTGCAGGAACCCTCCAAAACACACTATCCAGGCCACCCGTGGTGCTATCCAAGGATCTCAACACCATTTATTACGAAACACAAAGACGGTTCAGCAAACAGGGCCTTCCCGTGCATGAACGGCTCAAGGGAATGAAGGAAATCTATTCGAATTTCGAACCCGAAGAAATTGTGAAGGAATCCGACCGGTGTCTCAGTTGCGGACTGTGTTTTCAGTGCAATAACTGCCTGATGTACTGCCCTGACAACGCGGTTAACATCATTTCCGGAACAGGCAAATACACCTTTGACCTTGATTTTTGCAAAGGATGCGGCATCTGCTCAAAAGAGTGCCCGTGTCATTATATTCACATGACACTGGAGTAAATTGGTATAGCAGGTATTTTTGTGGATAGTTTCGGGGCCGGAACCGATTTTTTCAGGAGATTGACCCTTCTTTGGATTAAAAAATTCTGCATTTGATGGTTTTGGGGTATTATTTCTTTCAACGTCCCTAAACTTGTAGGGGCGGGTTCCAAACCCGCCCTCATTCCAAATTCCCCGGATGTTGATTTGTGCCATTTATATTCCGTTCCCCAATCTTGCGCATCCGGTCACGCATACGCCTCTGTGCGAATCAATTCGCACTTACAATTAACATTATCTGCACAAATCCTTTATAAAAAATTTTACACGCAAAAGCACAGCTTTTGCACTCCTTTGTGCAGAGCATATCCAATAATTTCCCCTATTAAAATCAAACTTGCTTCTTTTTTTTGTGCAATGCAATAAGGTATTGACATAAAAGTTATTAAACCTTATAAACATCAGCCACGATTTTGCAGAACCTTATGGTGAATAATTGGTGGATAATATTTTGAAATATATTGAGGAGTATGAAAAATGAAAAAAGTGATGAAAACAGTCGATGGGAACACAGCAGCGGCACATGTGGCTTATGCAATGAGTGATGTGGCCAATATATATCCCATAACACCGTCATCGCCCATTGGAGAAAT
>SKZT01000128.1 GCA_007127235.1 Desulfobacteraceae bacterium | reverse complement strand
TTGTTAAATGAGTCTTCCTTGTCTGTATCCGCAGTCATTTTGGATCATAAAATCAGATGCCTTGGATTGTCACTTGAGGAAAGGTTTCGCATTAATATCAACAAAAGTCGTGCCGAATCTCTGGGACTTCCCATGGGAAAATGGCTCAGTGATTTTAAAAAAGCCCTTTATGAGGAACAAAGCCCCGGGTTAATTTTTGAAGTTCCCCTGTTAACAGATGAAAAGAAAAAAGCTTCATTCAGACTGGGGGATCTTGCAAAAGAAATCGCCATGATCAGAGCCGGTCAAAAAATCACCTATATTACCGATACGGCTTTCAGTGAAGACAACATCAGAAAAATTATACCCTTTGCTCAAGATTCCGATCATCTATTTATAGAAGCCGGTTTTCTTCATAAACATCGGGATATTGCCGAAAACAAATTCCATCTAACCGCAAAGCAGGCAGGAATAATTGCCCGAAAAGCGGGTGCAAAAGCATTGACCATTTTTCATTTTTCCCCCAGGTATACCGGTAAAGCTCATGAACTCAAACAGGAAGCCGAAGAAGCTTTCAGGTCATAATTAAGTTTTAGCATATCGCTTGAAACCCGGCCTGTTATTGCTGCAGGTGGCCTGAGTGCAAACTGTTTCTATGGCATTATGACCCAAAAGCGCTTGGATTTCACGGGTCAGCTTAACTCCTGCTTTGAGTCTGAGGGATTCAGGCAAAGCTATTATCGTATCGGTTTTTTCAGAATCCCGCAAATGCAGGTAGACCCTGCACGATCCCGGGTGCCTTTTGATGATATCGTAAAGCTGCTGGAGCTGTTGTCTTTCAACACCGGAAGCATCCAGATTCAAGTGAATATCGGCGGTCCATGTTTCTTCAGCTTTGTCCATGGTAATTGCTGAATCAGCCAGAATTTTCAATGATTTTTCATCCCGCTGTACCTCCCCCTGGACCAGCACAGGATTATCCTCTACCAGCAGAGGAACTATTTCTGCATACAACGATGAAAACACCGTTATTTCAACTGTGCCATGCATATCTTCAAGGGTAACAAAGGCCATGGGTTCCCCTTTTTTGGTGCGAATGACCTTGACCCCCCTTACCAGGCCACCTATCCGGATAGCCGTCTTGTCGGCAATTTCCTGAATGGTCAATGTATCGGCACTGGTAAACTTTTCAAGAATATCTTCATATCCGCTCAGTGGGTGCCCGCTGATATAAAAACCAAGGGAATCTTTCTCATTGGCCAAAAGCTGGCTTTGTTCCCATTCCCTGATTGCGGGCAGAGGCGGAGCATTGATCAATGAAGGCTGGGTATCCTCCATGTCAAACAACCCCATCTGAGGGTCTCCTTTTTCCCGCTGCACCCTTTGGCCGAAACTGATGGCATCTTCAAGCACAGCCATCATTTGGGACCGGTGAGCCCCCGTGGAATCAAAAGCACCACATTTAATCAGGGCCTCAATTACACGTTTATTAACCCTTCTCAAATCCAAACGCTGGCAAAAATCAAACAGGGAAGTAAATTTTCCTTCCTTACGTTCTTCCAGAATAGTTTCAATAGCGCCTTCCCCTACATTTTTCACCGCAACCAGACCGAAACGAATTTTTTGATCCAACACAATAAATTCTATTTCACTCTCGTTAACATCCGGCGGAAGTACCCGGATACCATGACTTTTACACTCGGCGATATATTTTACAACGCCATCGATGGAATGCATTTCGCTGGTTAGCAGTGCAGCCATCAATTCGACCGGATAATGGGTTTTGAGATAAGCAGTCTGATAAGCAATAAGCCCATAAGCAGCACTGTGAGATTTGTTAAACCCATACCTTCCAAAGGTTTCCATCAGGTCATAGATTTCCTTGGCCTTTTCTTCGGGTATTTGATTCTCCTTAGCCCCTTTCATGAACAACTCACGGTGCTGGGCCATGACGGCCTGAATTTTTTTACCCATGGCTTTTCGAAGCCCATCGGCATCAGCCATGGTGTAATTGGCCAACTCACCGGCAATTTTCATCACCTGTTCCTGGTATGCAATGACACCATGAGTTTCACTCAAAATCGGCTCCAGCTGAGGCACAAGATATTCCACGGATCTTCGGCCATGTTTTCTTTCAACAAACTGATCCACCATGCCGCTATCCAGCGGTCCGGGGCGGTAAAGGGCCACAAGTGCGATAATGTCGGCAAAGCATGCGGGTTTGAGACGTACCAGGAGGTCTTTCATACCGGAGCTTTCAAGCTGAAACACCCCTGTGGTGTCTCCTCTTGAAAGCAGTTCATAGGTAGCCGTATCCTCCATATTGATTTCAGTCAAATCAGGACGGGCGTGGCCCTGTTTTTCAATGAGTTTCAATGTTTTTTCAATGACGGTGAGGTTTCGCAACCCTAAGAAATCAAACTTGACCAGCCCGATATTTTCCACCACTTTCATATCGAACTGGGTAATCACCTCCCCTTTTTTTCCTTTGAAAAGCGGCATATAGTTGACCAGGGGCTTATCTCCGATAACCACACCTGCCGCATGGGTGGAAGCATGCCTTGGAAGTCCTTCCAGAACCTGACAAACCCGGATCAATTCATCAATATCCGGCCTTCCTTCCGCCATCTGACGAATCTTCGGCTCCTGCTTCAAGGCATCCTTGAGCTTGATACCCAGCACATCGGGTATCAGCTTGGCAATAACATCCACTTCCTTAAGGGGAATGCCCAGTGCCCGTCCAACATCCCGAATAACAGCACGGGTTTTGAGTTTCCCGAATGTGATAATCTGGGCCACATAATCGCCCCCCCCATATTTTTCTACCACATACTTAAAAACATCTTCCCGCCCGATAATACAAAAGTCGACATCAATGTCGGGCATACTGATTCTTGCCGGATTTAAAAAACGTTCAAAAATCAGGCCGTATTCCAGGGGGTCAAGATCTGTAATACCCAGAGAGTATGCCACAAGACTTCCGGCTGCAGAACCACGGCCCGGTCCCACCGGAATTTTGTTTTTTTTCGCATAGCCGATAAAGTCCGCAACGATTAGAAAATAACCCGAAAAACCCATGGATTTGATAACGGATATTTCGTAATCCAACCGTTTTTGATAAGCAGATTGATCAGCATCCGGATATTTCTTGAGAACCTTTGCCATAACCCGCTTAAAACCTTGCCGGGTTTCCTTTTCAAACAGCGAATCCGGCGTCTCGGTGGCCAGGGTTTCAAATTTGGGGAAATGATACGTATTAAAATCAAATTCAACATGGCACCGATCGGCTATTTTCGTTGTATTCTCAACGGCTCCGGGATAGTCTTTGAAAAACTCACACATTTGTTCCCGGGACTTGAAATAAAGCTGATCCGTTTGAAATTTCAAGCGCTTATTGTCATGGACGGTTTTACCAGTCTGAATGCACAAAAGCACATCGTGGGCACGAACATCATTTTTATCCAGATAATGGCAATCATTGGTAGCTACAAGAGGAATGGACAAGCGCCGGCTCATCTCCAGAAGACCCTGGTTGACTTTTTCCTGAATGTCAATGCCATTGTTTTGGACTTCCAAAAAAAAGTTGTCCTCTCCAAAAAGTTTTTGATAAAAACGGGCGGCTTCATCGGCCTTTTCCACCCGTCCGTTTATCAGGTGCGTGGACAGCTCTCCATGCAGACAGGCTGAAAGGGCAATGAGCCCCTTGCTGTGAACCCTGAGGACATCTTTATCGATTCTTGGTTTATAGTAAAAGCCTTGCAGCTGAGCGATGGTTGCCAGTTTGCACAGATTGGTATACCCTTCTTGATTTTCAGCCAAAAGAACTATGTGGGTGAGACCGTCTTTGTCAAGAGGCGTTTTTTCTTCCAGACTCCGGGGAGCCACGTAGCATTCACAACCAATGACAGGTTTTATGTTGGATTTTGTGGCCTTTTCATAAAAGTCCACTACCCCGAACATGGTACCATGATCAGTTATGGCCACCGAATGCATGCCGAAATCTTTGCATCGCTGCATAAGATAATCCGGACGAATGGCGCCATCCAGAAGGCTGTATTGCGTGTGTACGTGAAGATGAACAAAATCCTTTGTTGTCATGGTCATATTTAATCCAGGCGGTAATTGGGTGCTTCTTTGGTAATAATAACATCGTGTACATGGCTTTCTCTTAATCCTGCCGCGGTTATTTTAATAAACTGTGCTTTTTCGCGCAACTCGTTAAGAGTTCTTGCCCCGACATAGCCCATACCTGCCTTGAGTCCTCCAATGAGCTGGTAAACATTGCCGGACAATGATCCCCTGTAAGGAACCCTGCCCACAATACCTTCCGGTACCATTTTATCGGCTTTTTCAGATGTATCCCCCTGATAATACCTGTCTTTGCTTCCTTGCTGCATGGCTTCCAGTGACCCCATCCCACGGTATACTTTGTAACTTCTTCCCTGAAAAAAAATGGTCTCTCCAGGGCTTTCTTCAGTTCCGGCAAATAGCCCTCCGATCATAACCGAATTCGCACCTGCACCGATAGCTTTTGTTAAATCCCCGGAAAACTTGATACCTCCGTCGGCAACGATGGGCACACCCGATTTTACAGAAACCGACCGGCAATTCAAAATGGCTGTCAACTGGGGAACACCCACCCCGGCAACAATGCGGGTGGTACAAATGGATCCGGGACCGATACCCACTTTCACTGCATCCACACCGGCCTTGACCAGGTCTTCGGCTCCTTTTGCACTGGCAACATTGCCGGCAATCAAGTCAACATCGGGAAAGGCATGCTTGATTCCCCGGACTGCATCCATTACATTTTTGGTATGTCCATGAGAGGTATCGATCAATATGACATCGGCACCAAATTTTAATAACGTTTCAACCCGTACCATCATGTCTTCCCCAACCCCGACAGCACCCCCTACCCTGAGACGGCCCATGTGATCTTTGCAGGCATTGGGATATTTTTTCACTTTCTCAATATCTTTGATGGTAATCATGCCCTTGAGGCGACCTTCACTGTCAACCACCAGCAGTTTTTCAATTCTGTGCTCATGAAGAAGCTTTTTTGAGTCTTCCAGGGTAATACCTTCCCGAACGGTAATTAGTTTGTCTTTGGTCATTACCTCCGAGACTCTCTTATCCATGTCGCTTTCAAAACGCAGGTCCCTGTTGGTGACAATGCCGACCAACTGATCTTTCTGGGTGACTGGAAGACCTGAAATACGGTATTTTTCCATCAATTTCAGCACTTCATCCACGGTTTGTTCAGGATGAATCGTTACCGGATCGATGATCATCCCGCTTTCGGATTTTTTCACCTGGTCAACATTTATGGCCTGGTTTTTAATACTCATATTTCGATGAATAAATCCCAAACCTCCCTCCCTGGCCATGGTAATGGCGGTGCGAGCCTCGGTAACAGTGTCCATGGCAGCACTGACCAAAGGAATATTCAGGGAGATATTGCGGGTCAATTGGGTTTGAACATTCACATCTTTTGGAAGAACATCCGAATAATTGGGAAGGAGCATAACGTCATCAAATGAATACCCTTCTTCAGGGGGGGTGGTTACCATACAAATTCCTCCGTACGATTGGTTTAACGAAAATTTGCCAGAATGCATAACAAAAGCAAAGCGCTTAAGCAATCCTTAATTTGCCAACTTGACATCTGCCATGGACCATAATAGTATTTGCAATTGGTGCAAGTTATAATTGCAGTCTAAACCATAATTAAATAATAAAAATGCTTTTAGAAATCAATCCCATCAATCCACAAGAAAGACTGATAAGACAGGTGGCCGATATCCTGGATAAGGGCGGTGTCATTGCCTATCCTACAGATACCTATTATGGAATCGGCTGTGATATCATGAATAAAAAAGCTATCGAAAGGATTTACCTGATCAAACAGCGGCACAAGAGCAAGCCGTTCAGTTTTATTTGTGCCGATCTGAAAGACATCAGCCTGTATGCTAAAGTATCCAACTACGCTTACAAAACCATGAGGCGGCTATTACCGGGGCCATATACCTTTATACTGGAAGGCACCAAGCTTGTACCCAAGATGATGCTGACCAAAAGAAAAACAGTGGGCATCCGGGTACCGGACCACCCCATTTGTGTCGAACTGGTCCATAAACTTGAAAACCCTATATTATCAACGAGTGCTACAGATCCGGAAGGAAAAGTTTTCCATGATGCTTCTTTGATTCACGATTTTTTTGGAAATCGCTTGGATGCGGTCATCGATGGCGGTCCGGTGAAGGGTCAACCCTCGAGCGTCATATCACTGATCAGCGATGAGCCCGAAGTTTTAAGAAAAGGCGCCGGAGATGTGGATATATTTGAATAAAAAAGACCGCTTCAACCCATCAGGGGGTTAAAGCGATCTCTTTTTAATGATTATCAGGATAATCGTGATATGATCTCTTAGGATTTTTCGTTGAGCTTTTCCTGGAGATTTTCTCTCAAAATTTCTCCAAATGCTGATGTAGCCGGTTTCATCGTATTGACATATTCCGACAGCAACCCCTGCTCATCATCTATTTCCAGACGCTTAATGGAAAGACCGATACGCCTTTCATCGCTGTTGATGTTCATCACTTTTGCTGTAAGAACATCGCCGACCTCAAATTTACCCACCGGAGTTTTTATTTTCTCTTTACTTATTTCGGAAACGTGGACCAGCCCCTCAATACCTTCTTCCAGTTCTACAAAAACACCAAAGTCGGTAATATTGGTGACAGTGCCGGTAATTTCTTTTCCAACTTCATAACGCTCAGAGACAGTCTCCCATGGATCGGACTGCAGCTGTTTAATTCCCAGGGAAAAACGTTCGTTATCGCTATCAATGTCCAATACAATGGCTCGAACCACATCTCCTTTTTTATATAATTCTGAAGGATGCTTGATGCGTTTTGTCCAAGAAACATCGCTGATATGCACCAGACCATCAATGCCTTCGTCAATTCCAATAAACAATCCGAAATCGGTAATATTTTTTATCTTACCCTCAATGGTTGTTCCCACAGGATATTTTTTACTGATTACATCCCATGGATTCGGCGCCACCTGTTTCATACCCAATGATATTCTTCGACTATCAGGCTTGATATCCAGGACTACGGCATGGACTTCGTCCCCGACAGATACCACTTTGGAAGGATGCCGAATCTTGCGGGTCCATGACATTTCCGATACATGAATAAGTCCCTCGATGCCCTCTTCCAATTCAATAAAAGCACCGTAATCGGTCAGACTGACCACCTTACCGGAAATGTGGGATTCAACCGGATATTTTTCCAAAGCTGTTGCCCACGGATCCTCCGTAAGCTGCTTCATACCCAGTGAGACACGTTCCCGTTCCAAATCCAGATTGAGTATTTTAAGGGTTACTTTGTCCCCAACCGAAAAAAGTTCGGAAGGATGCTTCACGCGTCCCCATGAAATGTCCGTGATATGAAGCAGTCCGTCCACACCACCCAAATCGACAAAAACACCATACTCTGTAATATTTTTAACGAAACCTTCCACCACCTTTTCTTCATGAATAGATGCCAGGGTATCGCTGCGCTGCTGCTCTCTTTCCTGTTCGAGAATAACCCTTCTCGACAAGACAATATTGCTGCGCTTTCGATTATATTTAAGGATTTTAAAGGTGAAGGTCTGTCCAACCATTTCATCGAGATTGCGGATAGGTCTCAAATCCGCCTGGGAACCGGGCAAAAAAGCCTGAACACCAATATCGACAGAAAATCCCCCCTTAACACGGGCTTCAATTGTACCTTCGATAATGCCATCCTCATCGTAAGCCTTCTTGATTTCATCCCAAACTTTTACCTTGGCAGCCTTTTCTTTGGATAATACCACAACTTCATCATCTTCATCCCACCATTCCACCATAACCTCTACGGAATCATCCACCTTGGCGGTAATGTTGCCTTCTTCATCCAAAAATTCCCGAATGCGAATTTGCCCCTCGGATTTATACCCGATATCTACCAGTACATAATCCTTATCGACGGAAATAATTTTTCCAACAACAACCTCACCCTCCTGGAATCGTTTGAAGCTCTCTTCATACATATCCATAAGGGATTCCATATTTTCACCGGATTCCAAAAGTTCTTCATCAGCTTTGGAAACCTCTCCATCGGTCAAAGAGGCCTTTTCATCGGCTGCAGAAACCGCTTCATCGGCCTCAGAAACCACTTCATCGGCCGCAGAAACCACTTCATCGGTCTCAGAAACCGCTTCATCGGTCACTGAAACCGCTTCATCGGTCACTGAAACCGCTTCATCGGTCACTGAAACCACATCGTCGGTTACTGAAACCTCTTCATCGGTCACTGAAGCCGCTTCATCGGTCACTGAAGCCGCTTCATCGGTCACTGAAACCGCTTCATCGGTCACTGAAGCCGCTTCATCGGTCACTGAAACCGCTTCATCGGTCACTGAAACCGCTTCATCGGTCACTGAAGCCGCTT
>SKZT01000035.1 GCA_007127235.1 Desulfobacteraceae bacterium | reverse complement strand
TCAGAAACCATGATTTTGGAGCCTTTTTTTGTTTTCTTATCTTTTGCCAGAATTCCGGCAGTTTCTGCGATTTCTTCCATGGAAACTTTCTGGCGAAGTTTTTCCATATTGCCCATAATATTTGAAAACCGAACACCCTCGGCGGCACTGATCCACTCCAGTTGGAGGCGATCGGGCCGAATGCCCTTTTTTTCCATTTTTCTGCGGACTTTTTCTATGCGTTTTTCGGTCCAGTGGTTAGCATCGATGTAGTGGCAGTCGCCGATATGACAGCCGCTGACCAGGACCACCGGAGCGCCCTTTTCAAAAGCGTGCCAGATGAATTTTTCATCCACCCGCCCTGAGCACATGGTGCGGATCAGGCGCACGTTGGGAGGGTATTGCAGGCGGGAAACTCCGGCATAATCCGCACCGGCATAGGAACACCAGTTACAGGCGAATGTCAGGATTTTATCATTCGCATTTTCTCCCATCATGGTATCCACCTGACTCAGGATCTGCTCGTCGGTAAAATGGTTCATGACGATGGTTCCAAGCTTGCACTCGGCTGCACAGGTCCCGCAGCCGGCGCAGGCAGCGGTATTGACTTTTGCCGGGATTTTTTTCTTTACATCCACGGTAATGGCATTATAAGGGCAAACTTCTGCACATACGCCGCAGGATTTGCAATGAGATTCAATGATAAACGAAGTGATGGGTTCGGAAGTAATAGCACCCTTGTGCATCAGGCGAACAGCCCGGGCAGCAGCAGCAGTTCCCTGAGTGACGCTTTCCTTGATGTCTTTGGGACCTTCAGCACATCCGGCATAAAATATTCCGCGAGTGGCAGCATCCACCGGCTGCAGTTTAGGATGGGCTTCCAGATAAAAACCATCCGGGTTGAGCTGCAGCCCTATCATTTCCTGAAGTTTTCTTGTTCCATTGGAAGGCTTAATCCCCAGGGCCAGCACCAGCATGTCCAGTTCATGCCATTCAATCCGTCCGGTAGCCGTATTTTCCACGGCTACCCGCATGTTTCCGTTTTCAAGCTCTTCCACAGATCCGGGGAGACCTCGCAAATATTGCACCCCCAATCTTCGGCTTCGACTGTAAAGTTCCTCGAAACCCTTTCCAAAGGCCCGAATATCCATATAAAAAACCTTTACGGTGACATCCGGGTTATGCTCCTTTAGCACCAGCGAGCTTTTAATGGTGTTCATGCAGCAAACGTTGGAGCAGTACTCCCCGCCTTTTTTTTTGGACCGGGAGCCAACACACTGAATAAAGCCTACAGATTCGGGATGTTTTCTATCCTTGGGCCGAATGATATCTCCTTTGGTGGGACCGCCCGCATTTACCAGTCGTTCGAATTCCATACTGGTGACCACATTTTCAAAGCGTGTGTATCCATATTCATCCATTTCCCTGGGATCATAGGGTTCGAGACCGGTGGCCACAATAATGGAACCCGCTTTAACGTTGATGGTTTCATCTGACATATGAAACTGGATACACTTTTTGTCACATACTTCCAGGCATTTTGAACATCCCCTTCCCATGCATTCATTCATATTGATGACATAAGATGACGGCACAGCCTGGGGAAAAGGCATGTAAACAGCTTTGCGTGATGAAAGCCCCATATTGAATTCATCGGGAAACACCACCGGGCAGACATTGGCACACTCGCCGCAGGAAGTACACTGTTTTTCCTCTACATATCTGGCTTTCTTCAGTATCTTGACATTAAAGTTTCCTACGTACCCTTTGATATCGGTAACTTCACTAAGCGTGTGAATTGTAATGTTTGGATGCCGACCGGCATCCGCCATTTTTGGCCCGAGAATTCAAATGGAGCAGTCCATGGTAGGAAATGTTTTGTCCAACTGAGCCATGGTGCCTCCGATGGATGGTCTTTTTTCCACCATGACCACTTCATAACCGCTGTCGGCAAGATCGAGGGCCGTCTGAATGCCGGCGATTCCTGCACCGATCACCAGGGTTCGTTTGGTCAGCGGGATAGTCTCTTCATGAAGAGGATAGAGAAGTTTGACCCTGGATATGGACATTTTAATCAGGTCTTCGGCTTTCAAAGTTGCAGCTTCAGGTTCTTTCATATGAACCCAGCTGCACTGTTCCCTGAGATTGGCCATTTCCAGAAGATATGGATTCAAGCCGGCCTGCAGCATCATATGGCGGAAAGTGACCTCGTGGAGTCTTGGAGAACATGATCCAACAACAATTCTGTCAAGATCGTGCTCCCGAATGTCTTCCCTGATTTCGAACTGGCCGGGTTCTGAACAGGCGTAGGCAATGTCTTTTGCCAAAACCACGCCATTGATACCCTTTGCGGATTGAGCGACTTTCTGACAATCTACAGTCTGCGCAATATTCAATCCGCACCGGCATACATAGACGCCGATTCGGACATCGTGTTCACAAGTTGTTTCCGGAGCAATGTTTATGGTCATTTTTCAATCCTTTTAATCCCAGCATATGGTATTGGCGATAACGCTTGTCAAATCAATCATATCCATTTTGAGTTCATCACCGAGCATGATGTCCTGCATGGCACAACTCAGATGAATCTGGCACTTGGGGCAGGAGGTGACCATTAAATCACTTCCTGTGGCATGGGCCTGGCGAAGACGTTTAACCTGAAGGGCCTTGCTGTATGAATCGCATCCGGTCCAGGCACAGTTGCCGCAGCAAAGCGCACTTCGGTCCGAATCTTTCATTTCCTCAAATTTTTCCACAGACAGTCGCTGGATCAGTTTTCTTGGCAAACCCCGAACTTTTTCCATCCGTTTCAACCGGCAGGAATCCTGGAATGTGATTTTTCTGCTCAAATGGTTAAACTCAACCGCCCCTTTATCGATCTCATTTTCAAGAAATTCATATAAATGAATGACATTAAATCCGGTGTCAATACCATGATTTTCATAATCAAACCGAATTGTCTGGAAACATTCGGGACACGCCGTGATTAACGTTTCGATTCCGGCATCACGGATGGACTCCACATTGAGTTTTGCCAGCCGCATAAAATTGGACCGGTCTCCGGACCATAGCAGATCATGACCGCAGCAGCGTTCTTCGTCAAACAGGCGTGGATGAACATCAAAAAAATTCAGAAGCTTCAGTGAGTCCGTAAGAATATCCATGGTTTTCACATGGTGATGGCGCTTGAAAAAAACATCGAAATAAGGGGCACATCCTCCGAAAAACATCACCTTGCTCTCCGGATCTGTGCGGATTTGTTCGGGGAGATGAACCCCCCGCCTTGGTTTTAAATCCGGAGACACCATGGCCCGCATGAGGGACTGAAAAAAACCTCCATGGGCCTGACGGCTGCTTCCGTTGCCGCCGCTCCCACCAATACTGCATCGCATATCCCTTATAAATTCAGGAAAGTTTACATCCGACGGACATCGTTCGTGGCAAATCCCACAGGTGAGACAGGCGTTTATATTGTTTTCGACCTGGGGGGAAATGGCCTCGCCGTGGATGATCGCGTTGACAATGTCCCGGGGTGAATAGGTTTTTCCGCAAAGAGCCAAAGGGCACGAGGATGTACACTTTCCGCAGTCCTGGCAGCTATAGGCATCGTGCCTGGCAACAATCGCACTGGCATTTTCATCCAAAGAAATTTTCTCTTTCCCGATGGCAGGAGAGATGGGGCTTTTTCCCATCGCCAAAATGTCATTGAAAAACCCGGCCAGAAACTCTTTCAGCAGTTGAGATTCATCGGGCAGGAAATTGGCCAGCCGCATCCGCTCCTTGCCCAGGCCCAAAAGATCAATAATATTTCTGGTATCTTCAGTATTGTTGATGGCCGCCTGGGTTCCCGACCCGTAGCGACAAGTGCCGGAACTGCACCCCACCAGGGCTACACCATCGGCTCCCATTTCAAAAGCTTTGAAAAGAAGAGCCTTGGTGATTCTTCCGGTACATGGAATCCGTACCATTTTAATTTCGGCCGGTATCTGGTAATCCACCTCCTGAAGCTGCTGATAGGCAGCATGAGGTCCCCAGTTGCACAGAAACAGGATGACATTAAAATTTTTCATTATGTGAGTCTCAAATTGAATTTATTTTATTCCTGGATTCCGGCCTCCGCCGGAATGACGTATAATTACAGACAGAAATTACTCAGATGAAGCATCATTTCTTTTTTCATGCTTGAAGCAATATGTTTTCCAGTGTCTGCTCGAAGAATTTCTGGCTGCGATAGGGACTGTCAGCAGCATTCGACGGACAAACCGAGATACAGTTTCCACATCCTTTGCAAAAAGCTTCATCAACCGAGGCAAACCATCCGCCGTGATCATTTTCTTGCAGTGCAATGGCCTGATATGGACATGTAATCACACATCGCCCGCAATTCCGGCAAATTTCCTTGTCCACCACCACAGTATACCCCTTGCTCTTCCTGGGTCCCCGAGGCATCACGGCTGCCGCCAGAACGGCTGCTGCCTCCCCTTTTTGTCTTTCGGAAATGCGAATCCCGGGAGGAGAAGCCAAAAACAATCCGGCGATGGTGGTCATGCCCGGATAAAAAAATGGGGTTCCGGCCGTATCTTTTTCCTGCATGGAACAAATAATGTTTTGCCTTTTCATGAAGCTTTGGTGCGCATAAACAATTTTTTTTCTCGATTTTTCCCCGAGAATAACGGCACCCGCATGGATGCTTTGGATAAAATCACCCGATTGAATGTCTACCCTGAAATCACCAAGAGTTCCGCTGATTTGGTTTACGGAAGCATTTTCAAAACAGTGAATGTTGGGATATTTTTCCGCTATTTCCGGAGATTTTTCGCTTTTGGCAAACATAAAAACATCCATCCCTGCTCTGGCAAGAATCGATGCACTGTGTACAGCGGCTTCTGAACCGCCAATAACGGCTGCGGCAAAATTATAATTTCTTGCCGGTGATGAAAACGGCTCCAGGTTTCGGGCAGCCTTGACCGAGCGTTCCAAAAGACCTTCAAATTTGCGCATTGCCTGCAAGGGCTCTTTTTTCAACAATGCCAGGGCTTCGCCGCGAATATTGCGTGTCACCACCATGGATGCGGTAACGCCTGTTGCATTGAAAAGCCCATACTTTAAGCGGCTTCTCTGATCAGTACATGCACTGCAATAAAAATTCAGGGGACAGCATACACAAGAGCCTAAAATCAGACGGGTAATACCCTTATCCCGCACCGTTTTAACTATTGATGACACTCCCTCCGGAATACAAGCTGCATTCATGACTTCGGCATGCACCACATGTTCAAAGCTGTTTAACTTTTCTGCATAACGATCCATGTCGGGCAACCAGCCTAAAGATTCGTTACATTTGCAGACAAAAATACCAATCCGGATGTCTCTGGTAAGCGATAAATCAGGTTGATAAAAAGAAAGACCCCGGCCTTTCTGGATAAGAGATGAGCCACCCAGCATAACCATGGCCTGAGCGGCAGCGGAATAACCCCGCATCATCATGGCATAGACATCGGGTTTGGATGATTTGGGACCATAGGCCCGAATAACATCCTCACCCCCGATTTGAGGAGCCATTTCCGGATCCGCTAAAATGATGACACCCGCCTGCTCCACCTGACTGGTCTCGGGTTGATCATGGTCGACAGCGCCCATCGCCCTGCAGACCTCGACGCACTGCATACACTCCGAGCACACACCACATTGAAGGCATCGGCCGGACTCGTATAACACCTGAGATTCGGATATGCCCAGAGCAACTTCCGAAAAGTTGTTCTTTCGGGCCACAGGCTGCTTTTCGGGCATGGGAACCCGTTGCTGGTTCGGAATGTCTTTGGGAATCTCAGGAAAATCCTTGTTCTGTGGCCTTTGAAGAAGGTTGCCGGGTACGGTAATTTTACAGATATCTTGTAAAATGCGATCGGCAGCGGCTTTTCCGCGCGCCATTGCATCAACCACCGTCGAGGGACCGCTAACCGCATCACCTGCCGCAAAAATTTTGGCTTGATCAGTGAGGCAGTTTTCACGGGTAGTTATATAACCCGAATCATCTACAGAAATTTCTTTGCCTCCTTTTAATAAACCGGTCTGACCAATGGCCACAAAAGCCTTATCAATTTCCAGAAACCTTTCTTCACTGCCTTTAACAACCACCGGCCATTCAATACCGTTTTGATCCGGCGGTCCGGGTTTTGTAAGTTTCATGACCAACCGGCGCAGTTTCCCGTTCTCACCTTCAAAAGCCATGACTTTGGATTTATCGATCACCGATATCCCTTCATCCGCAGCCCCTTTTATTTCCTCAGGATCAGCCGGTATCCGATCTTCTGCAAACCAGGAGACAATAGTAACATCGGCACCAGTACGTATCAGGGTTCGGGCCAGGTCAAAAGCCGCATTACCGTCACCGATAACAGCGGCCTTCTCACCCTTTTCGATCGTTATCTCTTTCCGATTAAACCGGCTCAAAAAGGAAAGGCATCCTGAAACCCCGTCAAGGTCCTCGCCTCTGACCCCCAGCTTTCGATCGTTCCATGCTCCGGTGGTGATAATAACCCCATTGAAATTTTCTTGCATCAGTTTCAGATCGGTGGAAAAATTCACCGGGTGCTCCAATTCAAACTTTACCCCCAGTTTTTCAATATAATCCAGCTCGGAATCCAGAATGTTTCTGGGAAGACGATGGGCCCCGATGCCATAGCGAAGCAGGCCGCCTGCTTTTTTTTCCTTTTCAAAAACGGTGACACCACAACCGAAACGGGCAAGCTCTGCCGCTGCGGCAAGACCGGCAGGTCCGGATCCGATAATTGCAAATTTTTCGGGCCTTTTTTCAATGGTTACCGGTGCCTTGATTTTTTCCGGATGCTGTGCTCCGTAATCTGCCAGAAACCGCTTAATGGCCCTAATAGATACCGTCTGATCCAGGAGGCTTCTGCGGCAGTCTTTCTCACACGGATGCGTACAGACTCTTCCGCAGATACCGGGTAAAATGTTTTTTTCCCTTATCAAATCCAGTGCTTCGATATACTTGCCCGCTCTGGCCAATGCAATGTAACCCTGTGCATTGACACCCAGTGGACAGTTTTGCCGGCACAATGGAAGCCGCCTTTTGTCGATGACCGGTCTTCCGGGAATACTGAAACGTCCTTCAAATTTGACGGCTTTTTCCCCGTTGCCATCGGATACGGGACATACATCCAGACAGCGGCCACATAATATACACTGCTGCTGATTTACAAATGTGCTCTCCTGTGTCAAGCCAACGCTGAAACCCTGCTGGTTATGTTTAATTGCATTTATCCGAACCGGCAGTAAACACTTGATATCCGGGTTTCTGAAAATTCTGAGAATTCCGGGCCTATGGGCATAATTAAGACTGATACCGTTTTTAAGCCGCCACTCTTCCCTGGAAAGCTTTTTGTCAATGTTTGCATCCTTATCCAGGAGAGTTACCGGAATACCAAGCTCCCCCAGTTTGTTGGTTGCCGCGACACCGGAAGGTGTGGCTCCGATAACAATCACTTTGTGCAATCGCTCTTTGGGGCGTTTCATAGAGATGCTCCTGTATTGGCCGTGGCTTTTTTCCGGCGGGCTTTCAGTTTGGATAACCCGTAATCATAGCCTTTTTCAAACGCGTTCATGTTCAATTTTTCGGTTCCTTTGGGTACCGAAGCAAGCACCGCTTCTTTGGCCGCCTTTTCTGAGAGCACCCCCGTGACAGACGTTGCAAAGCCAATCATAATAATATTGGCAATCATCTTTCTTCCAAGCTCCTCGGCCATACGGGTTGAAGGAATGGCAAAGAACTCCCTGTCACCATCAGGGGTAACCAGGTCCTTATCGGTCAACAAAAAACCATCCGCCTTGAGCTGTCCCTTATATTTTTCATAGGCAGACTGGGACATGCACGCAAGAACATCCGCCATGGCAACATAAGGGTACTGGATGGTATCGTCTGAAATAATTACCTGGGCACAGCAGGCACCGCCCCTGGATTCAGGACCGTACGACTGGACCAGGGTACTTTCCTTTTTATCCCCCAAGGCCGCCGCCATACCAATGATACGCCCGGCAAGAACGATACCCTGACCTCCGAATCCGGTGATAATGATTTCCTTTTTACTTATTTTCTGGGACATGTTGTCTCATCCGGTTTTTATGTTTTTGTCGGCTGTTACCTGCGGGCGATACATTTTTTGATAGTTTTCATCACAGGTGGGCTTATCGATTTCGAAAAACTTGCCCAGGATCACCCCCTTATCAAAATCAATGTCGGCTTCCGCAGGATTGGCACCATTTTTAACGATTGTATTATTCTGGTATTTTCTTAAGGATTCCAGGGCCTTCTCCTTATTTCGCCTTCCATAATTGATAGGACAGGGAGAAAGCACTTCGATAAATGAAAAACCTTTGCGCAAAAGCGACTCCTTGATCGCATCTGCAAGATCCCTGGCATGAAGCATGGTCCACCTGGCAACATAGGTAGCCCCCGATGCATAGGCCAGCAAAGGAAGATTGAAAGGGGCTTCTGAATTTCCGGCGAAGGTGGTGGCGGATTTGGCACCGAAAGGCGTTGTGGCAGCCACCTGTCCCCCGGTCATCCCATACGTGAAATTGTTGATACAGATGATGGTCAGGTCCATGTTACGCCTGGCCGCATGGATAAAATGATTTCCGCCGATGGCACAAAGATCGCCGTCACCACTGAAAACAATCACATTGAGATCCGGATTGGCCATCTTGATCCCCGAGGCAAAGGGAATGGCCCTTCCATGGGTGGTATGAAACGAGTCAATATTAATATACCCCGCACCCCTTCCCGAACATCCGATTCCCGATACCATGGTAAACCGGTTATAGTCGATCCCGGTCTGTTTGATAGCCGTCAGGCATGAGGCAAAAACCGAGCCGGTGCCACATCCTGAGCACCAGATATGGGGAATACGATCCATACGCACCAGGTCTTCCAGAGGATGCGGCACGTTCGGTTTCGATTCGTTTTTCATCAGAAAGCCTCCTTTAACATTTTGATGACATCCTCGGGAGGAATAATGGCCCCACCCGGATGCCCCACCCCAAAAGAGGGAACCAACCAGGCACAGCGCTCAACCTCACGGCTGATCTGGCCCATGTTGATTTCCACGGTAACAAAGCCTTTGACCCGTTTGGATAAATCCCGGATAATTTTTTCCGGAAACGGCCACACCGTAATCAAACGAAGCAGCCCTGCTTTGATTCCCATGCTTCGGGCCATATCCACGGCGGTATAGCTGGTCCTGGCCGAAACCCCGTATGAGACAATAACATAGTCGGCATCCTCTAAAAAATAGCCTTCGGTCAGGATGATATCGTCGATATTGTTTCTGATTTTGGCCAGGAGACGGTAAATCATCTCTCTCTGAGTATCCACCGACATGACCGGATACCCTCTTTCATCATGGGTCAGCCCTGTCACATGAACCTTGTAACCTTCACCAATGGCAGGCATGGGACATACACCATTGGGACCGGGACGGTAGGGCATGAATCCCGATTTTTTGCCCGAGGGTTTCGGCCGGGAAAGGGTCTTAATGGTTTTTGCCTCCGGAATTACCACCTTTTCGCTCATGTGGCCCACAATTTCATCGGACATGATCAGCACCGGGGTACGATATTTTTCGCTCAGGTTGAAAGCGGTGATGGTCAAATCGAACATCTCCTGTGGTGAAGACGGGGCAATGGCAATGATCTCATAATCGCCATGGGAACCCCATTTGGCCTGCATCATATCCGACTGGGAGCCCTGGGTGGGAAGACCGGTTGAGGGTCCGGCTCTTTGGACATTGACCACCACACATGGTGTTTCGGTGACTATGGCAAGCCCCATGGTTTCCATCATGAGGCTGAAACCGGGCCCTGAAGTTGCCGTC
This sequence comes from Desulfobacteraceae bacterium, assembly GCA_007127235.1. GTDB lineage: Bacteria > Desulfobacterota > Desulfobacteria > Desulfobacterales > SKZT01 > SKZT01. The sequence continues at coordinate 15,327 of SKZT01000035.1, read as the reverse complement.
ATGGTTTTGACTCCTGTCCATGCGGCTCCCAGAATAGAGGTCATGGCGGCAATTTCATCTTCCATCTGGATGTATGTTCCCCCCACATGGGGAAGTCTCAAAGACATCTGTTCTGCCACCTCCGTGGCGGGCGTGATGGGATAGCCTCCGAAAAATTTGCACCCCGCCGCAATGGCCCCCTCGGCACAAGCCTCATCCCCGTTAATAAAATGATCACCTGTAAGAACCTGTGGTTTCATTTTTCCTCGTCAGATTATGGTTAAAACATATGGAGTACAAAAGCTGTGCTTTTGCTTTTTTCTATATTTGTTAAGCGGGTGCTTCCACGGAAAAAATGGCAAATTCCGGACAAAGCAGCTCACAATAATGGCAGTTGAGACAGTCTTCCGACTTGACCACCGGAGGATGATACCCTTTTGCATTATACGCTTTTGAAAATTCGAGAACTTCTCGCGGACAATATTCAATGCAATAGCCGCAACCTTTGCATCGTTCTTCGATAATGTGAACCTTCCCGCGAGAAACTTGAACTTCATTTAAATCTAAAGGAACCCGCCAGTATTTCATAAGCCCCATCCAATAAAGAATATATTTAATTCAATCCCTGACCCCAAGCAACACGAGACTTGTACATTTGATATCTAAAAAAATCAACAGAAAATTCCGGGGCTTCCAGAATAAGGCATGAACCCCCTTGAAAATTCAAGGGGGTTCCGGGCATTGGTATTGACTTGAGGGATTGTTTTTAAGGATACCTGGAAAATCGAGTCGGTTAACAGTAAAGTGAAAAGATGGTTCCCAAAAGGGGACAGGGTGGATTTGAGGCTTTTTTAAATCCCCCTTTTCCAAAGGGGGACTTACCCGAACTTTTTGTGAAGCTACCTTTTTTCTTGCTCTTGCTCTTAATCTTAATCATAATTGACAAACTATTCATAACCAATGTGCGATTATTTAAACATGAATAAAAAGGCTAAACTGAAAAAATCTTTAGGTCTGTTCGACCTTTTTGCCATTTGTACCGGAGCTATGTTCAGTTCGGGTTTTTTTCTGCTTCCTGGATTGGCTTACGCAAAGGCGGGCCCTTCGGTGGTGCTGGCTTATTTCTTTTCGGGACTGCTCATGTTACCGGCCATGTTCAGTATTGCGGAAATGGCAACCGCTCTGCCTAAAGCCGGGGGATCTTACTATTTTATCGACCGCAGCCTTGGTCCAATGGCCGGTAACATTGGAGGTTTCGGGGTATACATTTCCATGGTTCTGAAAACAGCTTTCAGCCTTGTAGGCATCGGAGCCTATACCGCATTTTTTTTAGATCTACCCATTGAACATGTTGCCATTGCACTGGCAAGTGTTTTTACTCTGGTAAATCTTTTAGGGGCCAAACAAGGCGCCGGCATGCAAAAGCTACTGGTGGTTATGCTGATAACCGTGTTAAGTTTTTTCATTGTGCAGGGTTTTGTTTATATCTTTTCCGACATGGGTACCACACGGTTAAAAGATGCCTACACTCCTCTTTTCCCATTCGGTCAAATGGGCTTATTGACCACCATCGGATTTGTTTTCATTTCCTATGCAGGGCTCACCCATGTTGTAAGTGTTGCCGAAGAAACCAAAAATCCCGAGAAAAATATTCCATTGGGAATGATCCTTGCCATGCTGGTAACCATAACCATTTATACCGTTGGTGTTTTTGTTGTGGTAGCAGTGCTGGATCATACTGCCCTCAAGCAAGATCTTACTCCAATTGCCAGTGCCGGTGAGGTTTTTATGCATTGGCTTCCGGGAAACACCGGATTGATGCTGGTAGCCATTGCAGCATTTGCTGCCTTTGCCTCCACAGGAAACGCCGGAATCCTTTCAGCTTCCCGCTATCCTCTGGCCATGGCAAGAGACAGGCTGATACCGGCAAAGTTTGCCAGAATCAATCGGTTTCAAACGCCGGGACTTTCCATTATCATTACTTCAGCAATAATTATTTTTTTTATCCTCACCCTTACCGCAGACAATATCGCAAAAATGGCAAGCACAGTTCAGTTGATAGTTATGCTACTGGTCAATGTTTCGGTCATCATCTTTCGCAACAGCAAAATACCATCTTACGACCCGGGTTTCATGTCCCCTTTGTATCCTTTTATGCAATATTTTGGTATTATATCGTACAGTATATTGATCATTTACATGGGCCTGGAACCTGTAGTTTTTTCATTTGCCCTGTTTGTAATGGCTTACGGGTGGTATATATTTTATGCTAAAAAAGATGCCCGCAGAGAGGGTGCCATTTATCATTGGTTTGCACATATGGGCAAAAGGCAGGATCCCGACCTGGAAGGAGAATTTGTCGAATTGCTCAAGGAAAAAGGTCTAAGAGAGGATGATCCTTTTAATAAAATTATTGTTCATACTGAGATCATTGTCAAAAACAACAATGGGGACAATTTTGATAAATTGGTAGCCCATATATCTGAACTTTTTGCCGTGGAATTAAAGTTAAACTCCAAGGAACTTGAAGCATCTTTTTACCAAAAAACCGCCATCGACCCTACCCTTATGCATCCACAGGTTTCCATGGTGCATGCCCAACTCAAGGGAATCCGGGAACCAACAATGAAAATCGTCATCTCGAAACGCGGCATAAAACGACGTGTAGAAAAAAAAGGCATCCGGTCTTTCGACCATATTCATGTGTTTTTTTTCCTGTTAAGTTCTTCCGAAGATGCGCGCCAACATCTGCGCTTGCTGATGCGTATTTCCGATATCCTGGATCGGAAAAATTTTGTAGATAAAGTTCTTCAAACCCATGACGAACAGGAAATAAAAGAATATTTACTTCACAGAGAACATTATATTTCATTGAACCTGAAAGCCGGCTCTCTCACAGAGGATCTCATTGGAAAAAAAACCGGCGAAATCAATCTTCCTGATGGTACTCTTCCGGCCCTGCTCAGAAGAAAAAACAAAGTCTCTACCCCAACCAAAGATATGATTCTGCAGGAGGGAGATTACTTGACTATAATTGGCAAGCCGGCAGACATTCAGAAATTATATAAAAAATATCACCGATAAGAATCAAGGGAAAACACGAGATGAAAAAGTTGATCAAGGTTATAGGCATTGTGGCGGTAATTATTGTGGTGGGGATAGCTGCTGTGCTGATTGCCGCAAAAATTGTCATCACTCCGGACAGGGTCCGTCAGGTGGTTATTCCCAGGGCTGAAGAACAATTAAACAGGCCGGTTTCAATCGGAGATATCAATGTGCGCATTTTCTCAGGTATCCTGATTTCCGATTTTGTAATCGGCTCCAAAGATAATACGGCCGATTTCGTATCTGCAGATACACTGGTTTTGCGCTATCGTTTCTGGCCCCTGCTACGCTTCTCTGTGGTTGTTGATGAAGCCAGGCTCGACTCTCCTGATATCCGGGTGGAACGATACAAAAGCGGGGAATTCAATTTCAGTGACCTGATAGCTGATCCAGGTGCTGCCGAAGATATAGACCGGGAACCACCCGATATTGCTGTTGATGAAAACGGGGTTGGCCGGCAAATCGATTTGGTGGTAAATGAGATCTCCATATCCGGAGGCAGGCTGGTTTTCGTGGATCACATGGTAGACCGTGAGTATCAACTGACTGATCTTTCCGCATCTGCAACCGGCTTTTCCCTGGATCGGCCCTTTCCCTTTGATATTTCCGCAAAGATAGACAACGCACCATTGGACCTTGCCGGTACCATAAATTTGCAGACAAATCATGTCTCAGCCAACATCCGCATAAAAGAAATGGATGTGGCGGCATTCATGCCTTATGCGCCGGAGGATTTTCCGGGAAAACTTTCCAGCATGAAATTAAGCATGGATATCCAGACCAATGCCACTCCGCAGACCGTCGATTCTTCCGGCCGTATAATCCTGAATGATATGGACTTGCTGATAGACGACATGCCGGATATTCCCATTGAAATTGCCCGGCTGACCCTTGATTATGTCATGGATATAGACCTGGTTTCTGAAAAGCTTACTATTGAGAAAGCGGATGCCAATATCAATGGAATTTTAATGGCTGCATCCGGAAATGTTTTGTACTCTGGCACAGAACCGATTCTGGATTTAACCGCCCGCCTGCCAATGACTTCCTTTTCGGATATTGTTGCCTCTGCTCCGCCGAAACTGGTTGAACCGTTAATTGACATGCGTCCGGCAGGGCGTTTGGGGGCAACCTTCCATATAAGCGGCTCATTTGATAAACCGGAAACACTCATTGAAGAAGGGGAAATCACTCTTGACAAAATCGGGGTTACCATAAATGAACTCGCCCCCGACATAAGCGGTGTCATTGTTGTGGAAAAAGACACTGCCACATCCGACAACCTTGTGATCAACCATGCCGGGGATATTGTGCACATGAATTTTACCGCAAATAATCTCATGGGGCCGATCATCCGTGCAAAACATTCAATGACTGCGGACAGACTCGATATTGGCCATGTTCTCGATGCACTGGGAATTGAGGAAACGGAGGTCGAACACCCTCCTGACGAGCCACCGGTTAAAGCCGAGGAACCCGGGCCTTTTGATTTTCCCATAGAAATTATTGGAGACACACGGATAGCAAATCTCTTTTTTCAAAACCTCACGCTTACAAATTTTGACCTCCAATACCAGTTCAGCGATAATGTGCTGACAATAAATCGGCTACACGGAGATATTGCCGGCGGAACAGTTTCAGGAAACGCAAGAGCGGAGCTAAATCTCAAGCCCATTGCCTATCACGCGGATATTTCCATAACAGACACCCGTGCGGAAAAAATCATCAATGCCCTGTATCCGGGGGCTGCAAATACCCTTTTTGGAACCATGTTTTTGAATATCAATATGAAGGGGAAAGGAACAAGCTGGGAAATCATCAGGCAGAATATCACCTCACGAGCCGATTTGAATATCACCGATGGAAGCCTGACTGGTGAAGGGTTAGCCGGGGGACTTGCCGGTTTTTTGGGTACTGAAAGGCTTGAAGTGATCAGATTTGATTCAATGGAGGGAAACGTTGAACTTGAAGAGGGAAATTTCAAAGTCGACAGCCGTGTTCACAGCAACGAATTCCGCATGACACCAACCGGAACCATCGCCCTGGACGGTTCCTTGAACCTGTCTCTGGATTTACGCCTGGCACCTCAAATCGCTTCACAAATCAGAATCGGTGACTTGTATTCCCGGCTGGCACGAACTCACGACGGTTGGACTTTGGTACCTTTGGAAGTGGCTGGTAAATTATGGGCACCCAGCTTTAAGCTGGATACATCGGCTATTTCAGATCAACTTATGGAACGGGGAAAAGAAGAGCTCAGAAAACAGTTACAGGACAAAGTTTTTGACAGATTGATCCCCCAGGTTGATGAAAATAGCGATAAAGAACCAGACAAGGAAGAAAGGGCCCCGCTTGAAAGGAAACTGGAAGATACCTTCCGGCGGCTGTTTAAATAGAGCCTGTTTGCAAACACTTATACTTCCTCTCCCTTCGGGGCAGGGGGCATAGCCGCTAACCTAAGGGATATTGTAACAAGTCCCCCTTTGGCAAACTGGTCTTTACCCACACATGACACAGTGGGTATTGATAACATACTGATTTAGGACTCTCGGATTTAATACCGGAGAGTCCTCATATCGATGTTTATGGAATTTTTCTTGTTACCATTCTCTGGGTGAGAACGTGGGTACAAGGCGGTTTCTTGATAACCCGCTGTGCAAGTGTGTGCAAAGACCAGTTTGGAAAAGGGGAGAAAAAAGACCCCTTCAATGTGGCCACATTAACAGAGAGCTAACCAGCGGCGGTTTGATAACCGCGGCCTTGCGAAAGAATTATAAATGTGCAAATATAGTTTTCCAGAAAATGTTTTTGGCGGCGTTATCGGTCGGAGATATACGAAAAAGTATAATCTCCTCCCCCTAGCCTTGCCAAAATCATTTTCTGAAAAGCTCTAGCACAGTCGATAAAAATGCCACGAAATTAGGCGTCTGAGTTAAACACTTTGTTAGGTCTTGGTTTATCAATCAATCTGCCATGTACATATCTGTGAAGTATGCTTGACATTAATGTTTGGTAGGGGATGCCATTTTCAGCTGCTAATGCTTGAATCTCTTCTAAATCTCTTGCTGAGATTCGAATATTAACGCGCTTGTCCTTCTTTAAGGTTTTCCTGGCGTATGCTTGATGTTTTTTAATTTCAGCCTTCAGGTTCTTTACTTGTTTCCACTCTCCACGTTCAAAAGATTCAAGAATTTCTTTTTCTTCTTTATCAAGTTTTATCTCGTTCATTTTTCCCTCCAATAAAATCCCGTGTGGCTTTACGACTTGGAATAATCGTTTTTAAGAATTTGCCTTTAGAGGATTCAACAAATGGAACAAGATAAGCGTATTCATTAATCTCAACAACAATGATCTGCTGATTCGGATATTTCTCCTGACTGGGATTAACAAATATATCCAATACATCGCCACGCTCAATATGCATCACAACTTGTTCGAAACTGATTCCCCGCTCAGACTTAAGCTTTTCATTTTTTTCGATATCCCATTTGTAATAATCCATAATGGGAAATTAGTACATTGTGTGCCTAATGTCAACATAATTTGGGGAGACCGAACGCTTAAAATGAGCGTGGCAGGCGCTTAGCCTGCATCCGCTCCATTTTGTTGGTTGGTCGGCGATGAGCCCTCTTGCTTTCGATATCCGCAGTATTTGGGTATCCGCAGATGATCACAAATTTTTAAAGTGATACCCTTGGGGTATATCTTTGAGTGAATCCGGTTCACGGATATACATTGTATAAATATCATTGTTATCGAAATATTTAGAAAGCAGACCTTAAGCTCCTGCAGTCCTAAATGGTATAGCTGAGACATGGTTGCGTCTCACGCAGATCAGGGGTTCGAGAAAAAATGCAAAAGCACAGCTTTTGCACTCCTTCAATAAAGCACCCCTCACTCCCAAATCCGTAACAATCAGAACTTTTAAATTAATTTTGCCCACCCGGCTTCGAACCGCGTTGGATCGTTGTTGAGGAAAAAAACCGTTCCGGTATTTTTGCCAGTACCCGCCCGCCCCCGGCCAGTTGTTTCCAAAAGAGCGCCCAGTCTTCTTTTTTGCGGCGAGATTCCACACAGCGCAAAAAACGTACCTTGCCGGCGTCGTCCTGCTGATTCAAAATAGCAGCCCAGAGAGTATCTTCCACATTGTAAAGCCGATCCGATGCAAGGCAAACTGGAATTGTCAGGGAAGGGGAAATATTCAGATCCGATGCAACTGCGGCTACCGCAGCCGCAATGTTTTCAGCTTTTTTATCCCGGGGATTGTTAAGGTCATAAGGAGGGTTCCATTGACGGGGCGGACGCAATTGGTCAATGTGCGTCACAACAGCCATGATTGGCGGGGGGCGGCGGGAAGGTTTTTGTAAAAACCATGCACGGATCATCCCAAGGCGTTTCCGTTCCACCTGACGGTCCGGCCGGTTGGCTGCAGTAACCCAGAGAATCAGATCTGCTTGAAGTACGGCATCCTGAAGCGCTTTTTCGCCAAAGAGTTCTGTGTCAAAACCTGGTGCATCAAAAATCAGCGCCTTGGCCTGGCCCTCGCGCTCCAGGCAATATGGCGTCATTTCCTCGGTTGTATGAGGAAGAACATCTGTTGCAGTAGTCAATTTGCCGAACAAAGCATTGACAAGGCTGGACTTGCCGGCATTGGCCCGTCCCAGCACAAGAAAATGCAATGGCTCTGTCACTGATTCCGCTGAAATATCCACTCCCTGCTTTTCAGGCTTAGCCGAAGAAGTGAAATTGCTCAAAGGATCTTTACCAGACACAAGCAGTTGCCCGCTGTAAAGCTGAATCGCGTAATAGCCGGTCTTACGCACATACTCTCGCAACAACCATGTTTTCATCATTTCAAAGCCATGGTCCATGATGTTTTTTCCCATGGCACGGCGTATTTCCTTAAATATCGCCGAGGTCGGATCAACCACGGAACGTATGGCCCGGTACCATGTTTCATAGGGCTTGATTATTTCCAACCAGCGATTGGCACGCATAAGTGTGCCGATTGACAATCGATGACTGAAAGGAACATTCTCAATTATGTCTTTGCGCAGGTCACTTCCGGCCATTTCGATAATCAGCAATGCGTGAGGAACGGTCAATTCAAGCAATGGCTCATCTCGGTCGGGATAATAATGGCGGGCCACGATTTCCAGGGTATTTCTGCCCAGAAGAGCAAGCTTTTCCACATCATTAATCGGCCATTTCTGTGGTGAAACCTCCTGGGCCAATGTTTCCACCTTGTTCCAGCATTCATCAGCCGAAGGCGGCCACATGGGGCTGGGTTGGGTTTCATGACCTGTTATCTGTTTGCGTTCACGATATCTCAGCAGCAAATGCAAACAGTAACCGGACAGGCCGCAACCGACCAGGCCCAACATCCAATAAAGCCGTTTGTCTGATTCCCATAACCATATCATACCCAATGCCGGAAGCAAAATCAGTGGCAGGGCCGCTAAAACAGCCGCTACCAGGCGCAAGACGCCAAATTGTCTTATAAAAGGGTTTATTCGATTCACGACTGTTCCTGCCTTCCGGAAGTAATTTTGAGTTTTTTTCCTCGGGCAAATGCCTCTGAATAGGCCGCACGCAGCTCTTCAGCATTCACGGTCATTCCCTTGCCGGTTTTCTCCAGATATACACAGGCTGTCTTGCCCAGGGCAAACGTCAGAGCAGCACTGGTTGTGGCACCCCATACTGCACCTATGGACTGCCCCCAGCCGGGAATGAGCTTGATTACCCCCCGACCCGCCCAGCGAAGACCATAACCCGCCAGAAAGCTTGCCCCAAGCAGACCGAAAAACTCCGACGATGTTCGTTTTGTCCATGTAATCTTGTACAATGAGGCCAGGCTGTAGAGCATTCGCAATTGCAAGGTTGGCACCAGTGCCATGTCAACCAGGGGCATGGCTCCCATTGCCCCGGCAGAGGCCGAATATCCCATGATCTGCTGATGAGCCACCCGGCTGTAGACACCCCTCACTCCGGAATCCCCGCGTAATGCTTCCTGCAATCCAAGTGTTGAAGCACTTTCAATAGCGTTCCAAAGCGCCTCAAGACCATAGTCAGACGGATATATTTCATCCTCAGGCTGGGTCAGATCAATGGGAACCCAGAACACCGGACCGGTACCCGGCAATTTGCCCAATTGGTTTCGCTGCATGAGCAAGGCCCGGACAAGGGGTTCGGGAACAATCTGTTCCCACCCCGGTTCATCGAACGGATATGGCAAAACATGCTCAAAATCCGGATAGTAGGCTTCGTGCAAGCATGTCTGGGCAATAATGACGGGCCATTCAGGGTGACGTTTGCGAACCTCATACAAAACCCTGAAGACTTCATCCTGCAAAATGTCCATCGCCTTGACCACGGCAATGATTAAATGAGCTTGTGATTCGCAGTAGTGTATATCTTCGGTGGGATCATAGCTCACCTCCCCCAGGCCTTGTGTATCCAGAAATCGGACCACCGGAGCAAATAACGGGAAATCATAAAATCTCGCCGTACGGGTACAGCTTTTAAAACCTGAACCGATTTCAGCTTCCGGGCTGCCTGTCAGGGAGCGTATAATGGAGGTTTTACCCGACTGGGTCTTGCCCAGCAACCATATCACCGGTGGCGGGTAATCTTCTCGCGCCTTCCTGAGCGCGTCTTCCAACGCTTTTTCATCCACTTTCGGTGTAAGAAAATCACGAAGTTTACTGATAAGTTCGCCGGATAATTTCTGTATTTGGGACACGAAAAAATAACCTCCATATTATTTTTTGCACCTATTGGCACCTTTTGCGAAAGCACAGCTTTCGCACTCCTTACATGCCGGAGGGTCATTTACCGGCCGCTGCTCCCCCGAGCCTGGGGTCTACTCCGCTACGCCATCTCTTATCAATTCTTTCCATTCCATGCAGTCCGCTGACCAGAGAGTTCAACTTCACCCTATGTCCCAAGGCCACCAGCTCGCCTGTCAGGTCTGTAACAACGGTATCCTTCTCAAGCAGAAGATCCGGTCCACGGGCGACAATGTTCGGAAGACTGATAGCCTCCTGGAGTGACAGGTTCCAGTCGAGCACACCGATAATGGTTTTGGCAACATAGGCAACGATTGAAGAACCTCCACGGGAACCGATAATCAACCTGATTTCACCATCGGAATCCATAACAATGGTGGGAGACATCCAGCTTCGGGGACGTTTCCCAGGACCAACTGCATTGGCAGCAAGACTGTCGTCTCTGTAAGGCTCGAAGAAAAAATCGGTCAACTGGCTGTTGAGCATAAAACCTCCAACCATGTTCCGGTTTCCAAAAGACACTTCTATGGAACTGGTCATGGCCGCTACATTTCCATCACCATCCACGATTGAAAAATGGGTCGTATTGGAACTACCGTTTCCGTTCAATTTTTGAGGCTTTTCATTCATTAACCCTCCCGCAGGCTGGCCTGGTTGAACCGCGGGCAATGCAGTCTGCGGTTGGATTAAACGGGCGCGCTCCTTTAGATAATCTTTATCAAGCATTATCTCAAAGGAAACATCAACAAATTCCGGATCGCCTATGAAATCATATTGATCGATATGCGCCAATCGGCTGGCCTCGGCAAAAATATGTACCGCTTCCAATGAATTGGGCTTCATTTCCGAGAGATTAAAATGCTCCAAAATTCCAAGGATCTGGAGAACAGTGACGCCCCCTGAAGATGGCGGGGGAATGGTGCAGACTGTCCACGCCCGATAATTTCCACACACCGCTTTCCGCTTTTCAGGACGATAACTGCTCAAATCCTCCAGAGTCATGTCCCCCGGCCAGATCCATCGACTGTTTACTGCGCCTGCAATCTTACCGGCCAATTCCCCCTCATAAAAACCGCTGGAACCCTGCTGAGCAATAATCCGCATGGTTTGCCCCAGTTCAGGATTTATCAGCATTGGCTGCCGGGATAATATCCGGGTCGCAAAAAATCGTCTTGTGTCCCGAAAAAGCCACAGGGAAGGATCCTTGGCCACCTGTTCTTGCAGTCGCAGAGGCATGGGAATACCTCTTTCCGCCATCTCAATGACAGGCCCGAATAATTCGTCCCAGCTCAAATTCCCATGCTCCTGATGAGCCGCATTTAACATAGCCACTATTCCGGGAACACCCACCGAGCGGCCACTGACCACTGCAACCCAAAAAGGCATCCTGAAACCGCCAGGCAACAGAAACCGTTGAGGGGTCGCAGCATGCGGAGCGATTTCCCGTCCGTCGTAGACTGTCACTTTACCACTCGCTCCCTCGCGATAAAGTAAAAAGCCGCCTCCGCCGATGGAACTCTCAGGCGGCTCAACAAAGGTCAGAACCATTTGCACAGCAACTGCCGCATCCAAAGCGCTTCCTCCCCTTCGAAGCATCTCCAGGCCGGCCTGAACCGCATAAGGGTCAGCAGCCGAAACCATGTACTCTTCAGCATAACGGAGAGCAGGCACCGCGGACAAATGAGCAGCATTGTGAAATCGGTAGGCAGAAAATCCAATTAAGCCTGTAAACCCTGCAACACCCAGTAAAAACAAAAAAAGGCTTATACGAAGCCAACGCCACATCTGTTAATCACCAGAAAGAAAAATTGCCGGTAAAAAATATCCAACATCGTTAAATTTGTGCGAATCAATTCGCACCTACATGTAAAACCCTCATCCGATGCAAACAACCTGTAGGTGCGAATTCATTCGCACTGCTGAGCTTTGCACACTCATGGGATTCATTTTTGGCGCATCCGGTTGTACTGCGCCTCTGTGCGAATGAATTCGCCCCTACATGTAAACGCACATCCGATGGAAACAACCATACAATGCCTTTGCGAGTATCCGATTTTTTTTGCGAAACTACGAGCCACCCTGGCTTTCATAACCACAACGCCATGTGTTTGTCAACCTAAGGTGCCAATTAAAATAGAGCGAATATACTTGTTACAAAGCCTTAGGCCATAGGCAACCCGAAACTTTTCCTTGCGATCTTCAATGGTATAAATTATGGTTCAAGTATTGAAATGGAACTATTTAGATTCATTTATGTATTCCGGGTTCTCTCTTAAGCCGGAACGAAGCTCAAAAAATAATAATAAGTTAGGGGAAATTATTTCTATGTGGCCTTTTATACGCCCATATAAACTACATAATTTTTATTACCTTTATCTGTTTGTTATATTAGAAATTTTTTGTTTTTTGTTCTGGCTTCCGGCTGGTTGCAGTCAACCTATGGAGAGGGAAAGTATCAGTGTCCTTGAATCGATTTTAGAAAAAGGCGAAATGGTCGTTTTAACCCGTAATGCTCCTACCACCTATTATTATGGGCCTGAGGGTGAATCCGGTTATGAATATGACCTTGTCACTGCTTATGCCGATTATCTTGGCGTGAATGTAAGATTTAAAATACGTAATACTGTTGAAGAGGTTCTTGAAGCACTGGCAAATGGTGATGGAGATTTTGCCGCTGCCGGCCTGACACTTACCGATGAACGGGAAAAATATTTTCTTTTCGGCCCTCCATATTTTCAGGTTCAACAGCAGCTTGTTTGCAGAAGAGGCGGTCGAATGCCCTGGTCCATTGAAGAATTGGGTCAGGTAACCATTGAAGTAACAGCAGAAAGCAGTTACATGGAAAGGCTTGCAGAAATAGAAAAAGAAGTACCGGATCTCAACTGGCGGAAAACAGAGTATACAACCGAGCAAATCCTGGAAAGGGTGTGGCAGGGGCATGTTGACTGTGCTGTGGCAGATTCCAATATTGTCTGTATAAACAGGCGTTACTTTCCAGAATTGCTGGTTGCATTTCCTGTCAATGAAATAGAAGAGCTGGCATGGGCACTTCCTCCGAATGCATACAAGCTGAAGGAGAGTATGGAAAAGTGGTTTAGTGAGGCTGAAGACTCACTTTCGGCGATACTTTACGGGCGATACTATTCTCATGTGGAATTTTTTGATTATGTTGATACCGCCCGCTTCAAGCGACGTATCTACACCCGATTACCTTCTTACCAGGCGTTTATGCAAGAAGCAGGTCAAAAGTATGGTATCGACTGGAAATTTTTGGCTGCAATGGCATACCAGGAGTCCCACTGGGATCCTCAGGCACGCAGCCCAACGGGAGTAAGGGGTATAATGATGCTGACCCAGAGAACTGCAGCCCAGCTGGGGGTTAATGATCGGCTTGATCCTCGCCAGAGCATCTTGGGAGGAGCCCGTTATTTCTCCAATCTCTATGAGCGTTTGCCCGAGGAAGTCCCAGAACCGGATCGGACATGGATTGCCCTTGCTGCATACAATGTTGGAATGGGTCACATATTTGACGCCCGCAAATTGGCACGGCAAGTGGGCAAAGAGCCCAATTTATGGGTGGAATTCCGGGAAGTATTGCCGCTTCTTGCACAACCCCAATATTATAGGGATCTCCGCTATGGATATGCCAGGGGGAACGAACCTGTGCGGTATGTTGCGCGGATCAGAAATTATTATGATATCTTAAACAACGAATTCGCAGAAGTTTTTGAATAGCCTGTTGAAATCAGCCTTTTTCAACAGGCTGTTTTTCTGCAGCAACTAGGCGATATCCACTTTCGTCCTTTCCTGACCTGGTTTCCATTCAATTTCAATTTCAAACTCGTGTTTATCGGAGTCCTCAATTTCGTATTTCAACTCCAGCTTGGTCCCTCCTTTCGGACGTACCTCTACTTGTTTATCCCCCTGATTGAGAGTAAAAAAACCTTGCTCTTTGAGTTTCTGCCCGATCCTGATCAGAAAATCTCCGATTTCTTCAACACTGCGCGGCTCTTCGCTTGAAAAAATAACCTTTTCGGCCATCTTCCCCACCTCCGTTTGGTTAAGGTTTTACTGGTGTAATATGTTTGCATCAAAAATGGTTTAAATTATAATTAATGTAAAAGCGCAATGGTTGTCAACAATAATAGGCTTGAAGACTTTGAACATTTCAGCCTTCACCTGACGGTCAGAAGTCCCGCCGGTAGTTGATCCCGAGGCCCCCCTGAGCATCGGTTCCAACTTCGCTTTCCACGCTCACGTACCTGTGAACTTCGACTTCGACTGAAACCCTGTCCCTCCCGGTACCCAGGCCTTTGCTCATACGGAGGTAGACATTTTCATGCAGGTACCTGCCCATATCCAGAGCAGCTCCATTGACTTCTTCTCTGATCACCAACTCATCGAGGCCGAAAGTCGTCCTGAGAGTGCCCAAGATGTCAAAACCTTCCTCGGCTCCGGTTGTCAGAACACGCAGGGCATTGGCAAGGCGCAGGGCCTGGATAGGGGTCAGCTCCGTAACTGTTCGCCCGAAAATAACCGTGGATAGAATCTCGTCAGAAGGCAACGGCGGGTCTGATTCCATGGTGATCACCGGTTCCGTGGCACTTCCGGTCAGGCGTACCCGCACCGTAATATCCCTGCGAGCCCATTCCGCTGTAACATTGAGAACAGGCACAGGAGGAGTTGCACCGGTGAAGATAACGTTGGCCTCCGTAAGCTGGAATCTTCGGTCGAGAAAAGTAAAATTGCCCCGAACCACAGATAGTGTTCCCCTCACTAACGGTTCCTGGGCCGTACCGGTGACAGCAAGATTACCTGAAAACTCGGCATCCAAACCCCGTCCTCTGATGAAAAACCTTGCAGGAAAATTTAGCCTCAAATCAAGATCTACCCGGTATGCAGGATCATCCACAGACTCAGCAAGCCTTTTCGCCGGGTCAACGTTAATTTCCCTGACCTCTAACCTTGCGATCGCCGGACGGGTCTGGTCGGCAATGGCGAGCTGTAGAGGATCAAGAGTCAGATCTCCGGAGGCTCTGGCAGAGCGCGCATCGCCGGAAAGCTGTACTTTGCCGGAAACCACAGCAGAAAGTTCGGAAGTTCTCAAAGCATGAAATGACCGGAAGTTAACCGAGGAGCTAAAGGAGAAGTATTGGTCCGGATCAATCGACAGGATGCCCTCAGCCGTAATGCGGCCACGTTCTCCATCCGTTGCGCTGAATGAATCCAAAATAAGTTCACGTCCTTGGGCCAGAAAAGTCGCATTGATCCTGTCCATAAACATGGCCAGCCTGTAATTTTCATATCTGCCTTCGGCCAAAAGGATGCGCCCCTGAAGAAGCGGATACCCAACAGTCCCTTCCAGGATCAGATCCAGGGTTACCCGGCCGGACAGGAAATGGCCATCCAATGGAAAAAAGGTTGTCAGCGCTTGGATATCAGCCGTTCCGCTCAG
>SKZT01000158.1 GCA_007127235.1 Desulfobacteraceae bacterium | reverse complement strand
CTTCAAGTTGATTAACAATTAAATAACATTTCATCAGGGCCTGCGCACGTTGAGGAAATATGCTTGGAAACCGTGAGCATTGCCTGTTTTTTTTAAAAAATTTCAAGTCATTATTCGACGGGAACAACCTGTAGGTGCGAATTCATTCGCACTGCTGAGTTTCGAATACTCAAGGGGTTCATTTTTTAAAAAGCTATAAGAATAAATTTAATATGTCAATAAATTTTCTTCATAATTTAAAGAATGTGCCAATAAATAATTGTGCCATTTTTTAAAATAAAGCATCTGCAAATCTTTCAGGAGAAAATTTTTGGAGGTCATCAATTTTTTCCCCGATTCCTATATATTGAAGTGGGATATTCAGGCTGTTACATATACTGACCACGATTCCTCCCCGAGCAGTTCCATCCAGTTTTGTCAGGACCATCCCGGTTACTCCCAGGGCTTCATGAAATTGCTTTGCCTGAGACAGCGCATTCTGACCGGTGGAACCATCCAGAATCAGAAGCACTTCATGAGGTGCCCCTGGCATTTTCTTGGCAACCGCCCGTTTGATCTTTTTCAGTTCTTCCATCAGGTTGATGTTTGTATGAAGCCTTCCTGCCGTATCGATAAGTGCGATATCAATATCTCTGGCCATGGAAGCCCCAACCGCATCAAAAGCTATTGAAGCCGGATCCGCCTTGGTTTTGCTGCGGACAAATTCAGAACCCGCGCGTTCAGCCCAAACCCCAAGCTGTTCAATTGCTGCTGCCCGAAAAGTATCTGCTGCGGCAATGAGGGTCTTTTTCCCCTGTGACTCAAAGCGAGCAGCCAGCTTTCCAATGGTTGTGGTTTTTCCGGAGCCATTGACGCCCACAACCATTATCACACGAGGCTTTACAGCCGGGATTTCCGGCGGGGCTGGCATATCGCGCATAATGGCGATAATATTTTCTTTCAAAAGCTCCTTGAGCTGTGAGGCATCCTTAACTTTTTTGGCCTCTTTGGAAATACTATCCATGAGAGTCATGGTTGTTTCAACCCCCATATCCGATGTAATCAGGAGGGCTTCCAGATCTTCCATGAGGGCATCATCGATTTTTTTCCGTTTTGAAAACAGCTCATCGATGTCGGTGGTTAAAAATTCCCGGGTTTTGGAAAGTCCTATTTTCAACCTTTTGAAAAAGCCGGTTTGACTATCCGCCGGTAAACCCGTGCCGGGATCCTCACTTATTTTCACTTGGGAATCATTTTTTTCCGCAGCAGCAGGTTTTTCAATCTGATTTTCATCAATTTCCTTTTCCTGTTCCAACTTGACTTCATTTGTGGATTCACCGGGTCCATGTTCCATTGAAGTTGTCTTTTTATCTTTTTTCTTCTTTTTCTTAAAAAAACCAAAGCCCATATTTTTAAACCTTTCGATGCGTTTTGAGCATTCAACAAATATTCTGGGATTCACCTCCACCCCGGCCCTCCCCCAAAGGGAGAGGGAGTAAAGGACTTTCCGGACAGGCTCTAATTCTGAACAATCGTCGCATGCTCATTGGATTCTCCCCCCAAATGGACAGAAACCAGCTTGGAAATGCCTTTTTTTTCCATGGTCACCCCCAAAAGTGTATCTGAAAACTCCATGGTTCTTTTTTTGTGTGTAATCATAATGATTTGAGAGCTTTCCCCGATCATTTTTAAAAGATTGTTAAACCGGTACACGTTTGCCTCATCCAGTGGTGCATCGATTTCATCCAGAAGGCAAAACGATGCGGGTTTGATCAAAAAGATTGAAAAAACAAAAGCAATCGCGGAGAGTGCTTTTTCACCGCCTGAAAGCAGGCTCAATCGTGTCAGTTTTTTACCCGGGGGAGAAATCATAAATTCAACTCCCGTCTCCAGAGGTTTATCCGGTTCTGTAAGAACAAGTTTTGCACTTCCCCCTTCAAACAGATGGGGAAATATTTCTCCCAGTTTTTCGTTGATGGCCTCAAAAGTGGACATGAACTTTTCCTGTGTAATCCGGTTAATTTTCCGAATGACTTTGTGGAGATCATCGATCGCTTTTTGCAGATCATCTTTTTGCCCCATAAGAAAATTATAGCGGGTTTCGTGCTGCTCATACTCTTTTATGGCACCCATGTTGACATCCCCGAGCTTTTGAAGTTTATCCCGGTTTGCTTCCAGTGCCGCCTCCATTTCCTGGATCGGAATGTCCGATTCTTCGAGCATTTTTTCATGTTTTGTATAAAGTTGCTGAAAATTTTGATTGTAACGGTCTTCAAGGCGGCTGCTGATTTGATCGCGCCTCATTTTCTGCTGAGAGTACTCAATTTCCAAATAACGCACTTTTTCCAGATTTTCTTTTTGCCTGTTCTCAATTTCTGATTTCGTCTCATTATTTTCTTTCAAACGGGCATCGATGGTCCGAAAATCTGATTCGATATTTTCAAGCTGCTGTTCCAAACTTTTGAGCGTTTCGTAAAGTTGGGCAAGAATTTGCTCGCTGCTTTCAATTTTTTCCTCATCCCTGCTTTGTTTTTGCTTTTTGCGTGAAATATCATCCCCTATTTGTTCCAAGCGCCTGACTCCATCTTGTTTAAAATCGTTTAATCTTCTCAGGGAATTTTGATCATTTTCCAATCTGGCGGTCAGGGAGGTCAAATTAAGCTGAATGTCCACCACTTTTGAATTTCGCGATTCCAGATCCGAGGATAGGGTTTCAATGTCCATACCGGTTTTTGAAACCTGATCCTGTGCGATCCTGACAGCTTCCGTAATTTCCGAACGTTGTTTGTTATAGCTGTCCATCTCGTGATCAATATCGGTCTGCTCGCCCAACAATTGGTCCTGTTCCAGGTGAACAATTTCCAGATGACGCTGTGCACTCTTGAGTTCTTCCGTTATTTTAAACAATGATTTTTCAGCATCCATTTCCTCGGTTAACATGCGATTTTTTTCCTGGATCTGTTCCTGCAGGTCGATTTCAAGCTTCCGTACCTCATTTTCCATCTGTTCCTGGGATTTTTTGGCCAAAGCGCTTTTTTCTTCAATCAAAACCAGATTGTTTTCAAGCTCTGCAATTTCGCGCTTTTTTTCGAGAATGCCCGAAAGCCTGTCTCTGCTTCCCCCAACCATGATCCCCTCATCCGAAATCACCTGACCATCAGTGGTGACAATGGTCCATTGCCCACCGTTTTGATTCCAGAGCCCAATGGCCTCTTTTAAATCCGAAGCTACCATCACGTTACCCAGTAAAGCCTCAATGGTCTTTTCAAATCCCTCCCGGATACTCACATAGTTTAAAATTGGTGTTAAAAAATGGGGAGCCTTGTTGTTCACGGAGATGGTCTTCAGCGATGACAGGGGTACAAAGCCGGAGCGGCCGCTCCCATTTGTTGACAGATAATTGATGGAAAACTCACCGATATGCTGGTCTTTCACAAGAACGTACTGCAGTGCTTCACCCAAGACAGCTTCAACCGCCGTTTCATATCCCGGTTCAGGCGTGAGGACATCGGCAACGATACCCAAAACACCGCTTTGACCGTTTTGAGAATGAGAGGATGCATTTTTCAAAATCACTTTAACACCGTCTTTATACCATTCAAAATTAGCATCCATTTTTTTCAGAGCACTATATTTGGATTTGATCTCTTTGCGGGAAAGCTCAAGGGTTTGGACCAACCTGACTTGTTCGCCCAGGCGGCGGGCTTTCGTGTCGACTTGCCCTCGCAGTCGGTTAATGGTGGAATCCATCACCCCCATATTTTCGCGATACTGAGCAAGGAGTTTGCGGGCTGCGATTTCACCGGCTGAATATTGCGCCACCTTTTTCTCGGCCATAAGGACTTCTTCATCAATTCTTTTCAGGCGCCTTTCAATGCTTTCCCTGTTTTGTGCGGCATTTTGATATATATTGTTTATGCGGGCCTCTTGAGCCACAAGCTCCATGAGTTTTTTTTTGTATTGCTCAAGGTTTTCATTTAAAGGGGCCATCCGTTGTTTCATCTCATCGAGCCTTCTGCGTTCGCTGCTCAAAGTCACTTTCAGTTCTTCGACGCTTTTTTCCAACCCGGCAATTTCACGTTCAGTCAGGGTAACTTCATCGGCAATATGGCGATTTTTACCATCCAACTCCTCTTTTGCCGATTCCAGATCCTCAATTTCATTTTTCCGCTGCAATAGCTGCCGGCGAATATGCATCAAATCATTTTCAAGCGTATCGATCCGGCGCTGGGTTTCAAAGTGGGAGGCTTTTTGTTCTGAAATCTCACTGCTTTTCTGGCTGCGTTCCAGCTTGATCTTTTCAACAGCGGCATCCAGTTTTTTTAATTCCACCGTTTGGTCAAGATCTTTATCTTTTAAAGATTTCAGAAGGCTCCGGGTTTCTTTAATTTGTTCCGAAAGCCGTTTATATTGGTCAAGATTAACAAGGATATCCAACTTTATGACTTTATTTTGAATCTTTTGAAAGCGTTCCGCTTTTTTAGCTTGCCGGCTCAGCCCCCCCATTTGTCGCTGTACTTCTGAAATAACATCATTTAAGCGCAGCAGGTTCTGATTTGTAGCATCGATTTTTTGAATCGCCTCTTTTTTTCTTGTTTTATAACGCGAAACTCCTGCAGCCTCCTCGATAAAAACCCGCCTTTCCTCCGGGCCGGCATCGGTAATCGCCCCAATGTTTCCCTGCTGTATGATCGCATATGAACGAGTTCCCATCCCGCTTCCCAAAAAAAGATTATGAATATCTTTCATCCTGCAAGGATGCCTGTTCATCAAATAAGCACTCTCCCCCGAACGATATAACTTTCTGGTAACCTGTATTTCGCTGAAATCCTTCAACTCTTCAGGGGCTGTACCGTTATTTAAAAGGGTCAGCGTCACCTCAGCCATATTAAGTGCAAGTTTTCCGTCCGCCCCGGAAAAAATAATGTCTTCCATGGATTTTCCGCGCAACTGCTTGACACTTTGCTCCCCCATGGCCCAGCGAATGGCATCAATGACATTGCTCTTTCCGCAGCCATTGGGACCCACAATGGCCGAAATACCTTGAGGAAAATCAATCAGGGTCTTTTCCGGAAAAGATTTGAACCCAGTGATTTCAAGTTTTTTGAGCTTCATGCAGAAATCACTCCTGTGAAAAAGCCATTATTTTCAATTTGGAGTGCGAAAGCCGTGCTTTCGCAAAAAAATGCAAAAGCCCAGCTTTTGCACTCCTCACTTTGTCAAAAAGGGAAAAATAAGTCGATAAAAAATCCTGTTTGACCTTATCTTCTCATATGATCTATAAAGTGATCCTGATAATGTCAATGCATATAATGAAAAATTTGCTTTAAGGACGGAAAAAAGGACAGCATCCCATGAGATCTGAAGAAGAAATCAGGCAAGAGATCCGACGCATCGAGGACTACGCAAAAAAATGGCCATGTTCCCAGATCGTTATCAGGGAAAGCGAATTGATGATCGATATGCTCAAATGGGTTTTAAAAGAAGATTCGGATATAAAATAAAACCTGCCCTGGTCTGACTAACTTCCAATTTTGAGTTTAATATCCGAAACTACCTTCTCGACAAGGGAAGTTTTCTCAGTGTAAACTTTTTTTCCAAAATCGGTAATATCCGATTTTACATTGTCCACTTTTGGCAGCTCCGGATATTTATCTATATCATAAGACTCGAAATCAAGAGGTTTAATTTTCATTTTTTGATCGAGATCATCACAACCAAGTTCTGAAAATTGTGTGCCGGCGATATTTTCCTTCTCAATTTTTTCAGGTTGTAACTGGCGAGTATATGACAGTGTGCAAACAGGGGACTTTTCATTGACCTGTTTTATTTTCTCGTTGATCATTTTGCTCATGTTCAGCAGCAACGTATAATTAATCGAGACTTTTTTATCATCTTCTTTTTCGTAACCCATGATATCGTTTCCGCGAACATATGTATTGCAGGCTTTTTGCAGTGAATCATAAGCAAAAAGGATAAGCTTGATGTACTTGCTTTTTTCCGTCAAACCAAACGGCATTTTCCGGGGCAATACATTTTTGGTATAGCTTTTTTTATCCAAAAGATCCTCGGGATTTGCCCCGAGTTTTCCATAAAATTCGTTGATCGTATTTGAATCGATCAACAAAATATTCAGCAACCCTGCCTTCAGAGAAACATCTTCACTTTTTTGTTTCAATTCTTCAGCGTATTGTTCAAAAAGCTCAACCATTTCATCGATTTCAACCCTTGCTCCGAAAAATGTGCCGGCCATTTCACTCAGAACTTCTTCGGCAAGCATATCGCTTAAATCATCAATTGAATTCATAAAAACACTCCTATGGATTCCCCCTTTGGCCATAATTTCCAAAAGGAATTTTGTAAATTCTTATAAAGTCTGACTAAAACCTGTGGACAGCGCTAAAAAGCTTCACTTCGTGCCCAGCTTTTGCCGGAATGACGATATACAATATAATGTCAGCCTATCACTTGAATTGCAAACATGCAAGGGTATTAATAAAGGTAATGTGAGGGCGTCTGTTTTAATTAGAGACATGGTTGCATCTCACTCAGAGCATGGGTACGAATCGAAAAAAATGCAAAAGCACAGCTTTTGCACTCCTTCAACAAACCACCCCCAAATCCAAGTAAAGCTTTGCAGCGCAATTCCGGAAATTAGCGCTCCTGTACCGCCAGACTTAAATAGTTTCCATTTTCTTCAAACATCAATTTTTTTTGGGTCATCATTTTTAGAAATGCAGTAATCTTTTGTTCACTCACCATTGGAAATTTTCCGGTAATTTCACGAATCGACCGGTTCTTATCACAAAACAGGTAGATGGCGCGAGAAGTACCCATCAGTCGATGGTTCTGCGAATTGCCATTTATTCGGCGCTGCCTGATGATTATAAAATCCCGCCCGTCACGATAGCTCAAAATGGGACCGGATAAGGGGGTTTTATGCAATTTTTCGTAGTTTTTTTTCCAGGATGAAACCGCTTTTTTGACCGGGCGCCATAGTTTTTTCTGATAAGATTTTTGCCCGCGATAATCTTGAATTATAAAAGCTACCTTATCAACGATGTTTCCGGGAAATAGTACCCGGTAATTGGGGTGGTTTAAAACGGTTTTTAAGCCAAAATCGTGATAATTTCGATAAACGGGACTTTCAAGCCCCAGCCAGAAATAAACGATTTTCAAGGGGCGAAACGACTGTGCATACTCGATTGCCCGAAGGGTTTCATCAACATCGCGTTGATCACTGCCGGGAAAACAGATCATAAGATTGGATGAGTCATTTATAGACAGCGCTTCACAATGTTTCATGATTTCGAGATTTTCAATAGCGGTCGTACCTTTGTTGATCTTTTTCAGAAGGCTCGTACTCAATGCCTCGATTCCCACCTGTACTTCCGAGACACCGGCCTGGCGAAGAACGGCCAGTTGTCTTTTGGTAAGAGAAGCTCTTAATTCACAAAACAGTTGAAAACCCTTTTTAGAAGAAGCCAAACCTTCAAATATCTGCTCAGTTTGTTTCGGCGGAATCACATTGTCCGTAAAAGCCACGGACAAAATGCCATGCCGGGAAGTCAAGCCATTGATTTCGGAAATTACCTGCTCCGGATTTTTTGATCGATAGCCTTTCCATTGCAGATTTAAATTGCAAAAAGCGCATCCTTGTTTTTCTCCATGACCTTTTCTCGCCTGCCACCAGCATCCTCTGGAAATTTCTGCGGAAAGTATCGGAAAAAACCTTTTTTCGGGAGCAAAAGAGTTTAATAAATCAAAATAATCCTGATAATCCGGCGCTGGTATTTCGCTCAGATCCGGTATTTGAGAAAACCTCAGGGCATTTTTATGGGATTTTGCAGTCACCAATCCATCGATTTGAAGCAGGTCTGTTAAATCATTTGTTTGATTGAAATGCTCAACCAGGGAGGCCAAAGGTTTTTCACCTTCCCCGACAATTACGGCATCGATTTGGGGAAAGGCTTGCAGCATGGTCTTTGCCGAAGATGCTACAATCAAAGAACCTCCGGCCAGCATCACCGGCCGGATGCACCGGGCTTTGATTTCTCTCATGAGATACAATGATGATGTCAACTGACAAAGACATATGGAAAATCCCACCAGACTGTAGCGGTCCCAATTATTTCTTGAAACAAATGCCGCAGAGGCTTTTTCTACTTTTCCCACCAGTTCATCGAATTTTAATGACCGGTTTTTTGCCCCAGCCCGGGTTTGTTTCCTAAAAAATTTTTCTATCTCATTAAAGTTTTGGGGATACAGCAGGGCCGCATAAACGCTCTCCGCAATCCAGGTGCGTTCACTCAGGTTTTTGTAAAGTTCATATCCGATGGTTTCTGCGAGCTGAAGAAAAAAATGATGTGAGGTAACCCCCAACCCGGGAATCTGTTTTTTCAAATAGGCACTCAGCGCCCCCAGTTGAATGGAAGGACGGTTAAACACAGGCCAGGGTGCTGATATAAGGGCAATATGCTGATCACCTGCTTTTTTTTTCATACCTCAAACAAGATACAAGAT
>SKZT01000064.1 GCA_007127235.1 Desulfobacteraceae bacterium | reverse complement strand
GCCAACAGCTCCAGCCCAGGGGCTGTTTCTGATTTCGGTTAACTATTAAAAGTCTTTTAACTGTCGAGAATCTTTATCACCACCAGGGTAATATCATCATCCTGCTTTTGTTCTTTTCTGAAATCCTCAAGCGCCTGAACCATGGTATCCACAATCTCTTCGGCTGATTTTGAAGCAGACTCCGAGATGATGTTTTTGACCCTCTCTTTTCCAAACATTTGCCCCTCGGGGTTTCTGGTTTCCCAAATGCCGTCAGTTCCAATCACAATAATTTGACCCGGAGTATATTTTAAAGCCTGTGTTTCCTCGAATTCGAAATCGTTGATGACCCCGAGCGCAGGACCAGGCCCCCCCAGTTGGGAAAACCTCTTTTCTTTCGGATCATACAAAAAAGCTGGATCATGCCCCGCGCGGATCCAGTGTAAGCTTTTTTGAACATGATCGACTTCAAGATAATACAGCGTAACAAACTGGCTGGTCTCAGAGGTATCTTCAGCAATCAAACGGTTAACATCGGAAATCATCTGTGCCATGGTACCCGGCTGGGTCAGTCTTGATCTTAAAAATGCCCTTGAGGTAGCCATCAATAATGCCGCAAAAAGCCCATGACCAGTGACATCCCCTACAGCAAAGGCCGTTCTCGTGGTTTTTCCCCGCCGTACATCCATAAAGTCATAGAAGTCCCCCCCTGTTTCATGACAGTAAATGCTTTTTGCGGCGATATCCATTCCCTTTACATTCGGAATCCCGGAAGGAAGCAGGCTTTGTTGAACTTCTACGGCCAGATCAAGTGCCCGTTTCATCTCAACCCGCTCTTCCAGAGCCGGAATCATCCTGTTGAAAGTTTTACCGAGTTCTCCCAGTTCATCCCGACTTTTCAATCGAACGCGTGCTTGAAAATCCCCTTCCGCAACACGGCCAACTGCTTCGGCCAATCTGGAAATATTTGCTGTAAACGAGTGTGAAAGAATAAAAGAAAGAGCGATGATTACTATAATGATGGATATTAAAATAACTCCTGTAAAAAAAATTTGCCGCTCTATTCCATCGCGCACATACTGCTCCATCTGTATGGCATGCTTCAGGATGTCTTTTCGGGGTATGATCAAAAGCAGGGCCGTACCATACTCATCAAAGGATTGATAAGCCACCAGGTTTGAAGTGTTACCGTGTACCATCTCCCGAACCCCGGAGCGATGATTGTCAAGGTCATCGGCTATTTCTGCCAGTTTTTGTTTGTCAGGTGATTGCAAATATTTAGGTATGTCCAACGTAAGCCAGTGCATGTGTTTTTTATGGCTCGGAGCCTCTTGTGCAATTATTCTTATGGGATCCGCAGAGGAAAATTCTGCTTTGACCAGAAGAGAAATGACATGATCGGAGAGCATTCGAATATGCTGATTTTCATGCAGAAAAACAGTCAGGGGAACTGCTATAGCCGTGGCACCTATAAACACTCCCTCTGAATCATGAAGAGGTGCAGCAACAAAAAAGGCGATATTTCTTGTAAAATTGTCCAGGAGTGGTTGGGACCAGATGAGTTGCCTTTTTTCTTTAACGAGATGGTACCAATCCGTTATCGTAGTTCGTTGATGTATGGGGGGGCCGGGAACACGAACGGGTTCAGGATAGACGGTCTGAACTCCATTTTCCAGGATAACATAATGCCAAAGGATAAGGTCCGGATATTTCTTTTTAAGTGCATGATAAAAGGGTACCATTGAAAGCAGTCGGGCGGCGGCTTCTGTAGATTCCTCTTTTTCACCGGATTCAAAACCAAAATAAATTCCCTGTTTCAAAAAATCAATTTGAAGCGGGTGGCATCTTCCCGACGGTTTCGAGACGCAATACATATCATGGTGATGGTAATCATTGACTGGTCCTGCTTGTAAAGTAAATTTCGGAACGGTTGGTTCAGGAATTTCATGATAACTATTGGCAAATTTTTTTTCGATTTCCGAAGAAACCCGAAGCAATATCATCTCCAATAATTCACGTTCGCGTTTAATTATGCGGGCATGATCTTCCACAAGACGTTTCAATGCAACTTTCGTTTCTTCAATCAACACGTTTTTGCTTTGGGCAGCCAGGTCATTTCCCAACTCGCGCATAGCCTTTTGAGCGTTAAAGCGCATTCCAAGGATGGGTATTAACGAAATGCTTAACAAAAGAATAAGAAATTTCCAACGTATCCGCATAACCTCTCGTTTCTGTGCATTGTTTTTAAGGTTGCGATCATTCGTTATTTTGTAGTATAAAAATTCAAGATTTGCAGTTATAAAATTTATGATTTGAGATTTTTATCCCATTTACAAATCTAAGTCAGAAAATGAATTTGAAAAGCCATGACACAGACCAAAATCATACAATTTGATCCGGTGCAACGTATCCTTAACAAGGTGGGGCATTATCTTGAATTCAAGGACAAATTTCTTGAGGATAAGGATACGGCGGTTTCTTTGTTATTGAATGCATTAAAATATGCAGATAACGAACTCAAACAAAAGATTATTATTCTTTTGGGCAGTTTTGCCAAACAAGAGGTGGCGTGGCCGCTTTACAAAATTCTTACCAACGGGGAGGAAATTGATGAAATCAGATATATTGCCGCCCTGCAGCTTCGTGTGATATTTCCGGTCCTTAAAAATCCCCAACCTTTAATTGACCGTCTTTTAAAGGATATCGACAGCTTAGACACTGAAATGCGTATTTATGCTGCCAGTGCCCTGGGCTGGAATGGCAATTTTCAGGCTGCCATTGCATTGACGGCTCTTCTTTTTGATCCGGATATCGATGTTATGCAAGCGGCCGTGAGTGCATTGACCGATCTAGGAGATGATCGAATCCTTACAGTCCTTTTGAATCTTTTGAAACATGGTTCGGTGGATCAAAAAAGGTGTATTCTGTTTAACCTATGGCACCTGGATTCGAGACAGGATGAAGTTCTTGGTGTTTACCTGGATTTTTTAGACGATGAAAACGCCGAACTTCGATACGACGCTCTTATTTTGTTAAGGGCAGTGACGGAACCGGAAGAATGCTTAGAAGCCTATATCCGCTGTTTAAATGACGAAGACCCGAGAATCAGACTTTTGGCATTGGAATCTATCGGAGAGGCCGATAAAGAAAAAATCATAAATTTTAAGAAAAAAATCGCTGCCATGTATGCAGATCCGGATTTCGAGGTCCAGGCGGCAGCAAAAAAAATCATGAGCCAATTGTAAAAACCTGGAGAACCCCAACTATCGGTGGCCTTCCTGCTGAGCTGTTCTTTAGGATCTCTTGTGCTCAATTGTAGGTGCGAATTCATTCGCACGATGTTAACCCCGATGTCAACCATAGGCTTTAAAACCTTTTTCCCGGAAATAAAGTTGCTGGATGGTTTTAAATAATCTTCTGTAAATCCGTGCCGGATTTTAAGTGCGAATGAATTCGCACCTACAGAATATCGGATTTCACACAAACGGGTTACACTCATTTGATTCAGGAGTGACACCATGAAAAGAAAGAACAAAGGAATACATCAATGCAAGTAAAAAAACTTCTGGACCGTGCCGTTGAAGCTCACCAGGAGGGAAAATTCAGGGAGGCCCGAAAGTGTTATGAAAAGCTCCTGGATTGTGATCCACAAAACCCGGATGCATTATATCTTCTCGGTGGTGTTTACTATCAGAACAATAATCCGAAAGCAGCGGCCGAACTGATTACCAGAGCCATTGAAAGTGCACCGGAAAGAGATCATTTTTACAGCCATCTGGGCCTTGCATTAAATGCTTTGGGCAATTTTGAGGATGCCCTGGATGCTTTTCAGGGAGCCCTTGCTTTAAATCCGGAAAATCCCGAAACCTTTAGCATGATGGGAAAGATGCTTATGGGCAGAGGTAAAGCGGCTGATGCAACCAGGGCCTTTCGCAGGGCTGCAGAACTAGATCCAGGAAATACCGAAGCCTGCAATCAACTGGGTTCAGCGCTGTTAAAGCAAAACCAAACGGATCAGGCCATATCCGTTTTTAAAAACCTGCTCAAGGTGAGACCAAATCAGAGTGAAACCCTAAATCGTTTAGGCAAGACCTTGCTGGTTGGAGGAAAAATAGAGGAAGCTATTAAAACCTTCATGCAATGCATCAAGGTGGACCCTGAAAATGCTCGGGCTTATCAGAACCTGGGAGCAGCTTATGAGGTGGCGGGAAAGGAGAAGGACGCATCCGATGCTTTCCGGAAAGCCATCGATCTATCTGAAAATTCAGCGGAGGCCCATCACCATTTTGGTAACTATTTGCTGGCACGGAAAAAAAATCGGGAGGCCATTGAAGAATTTAAGGCCGCAATCAAGGAAAGACCCGATTTTGCAGAATCTTACAACAGTCTGGGAATTGCTTTAAAAGACAGCGGCCAGCTTGAACAAGCCATTAAGGCCTATAAAAAAGCCATCGAAATCAATCCGAAACTCCCTCAGGCGTATAACAACCTGGGAGTAGCCCTGAATTCGGCTGGGAAATTCCAGGAAGCCCTGGAAGCTTATCAGGTTTCGGCCACCCTGGATTCCCAAAATCCCCATGTATTTCAAAACCTCGGTATTCTTCTAAAATCGGCTGGAAAACTTCGGGAGGCACTCGCTGCTTTTCAGCAGGCAGCCGCCCTTTTTCCCGGATACGCTGATGCACATCATAACGTGGGAAGTACGCTCATCCAATTGGGCTATCCGGAGCAGGCCCTTTCTGCGCTGCAAAGAGCCGCTGAGCTTGATCCCCGTAATTATTCCGCAAAATACATGGTCGCCGCTCTAAAAGGAGAGAAATCCCAAAACACACCACCGGAATACGTCAAAGAGCTTTTCAATCAATATTCAAGCAGGTTTGATAATCACTTAACCCGTCAGCTTTCCTACAAGACACCCCAGCTTATTCGACAAGCCTGGGATAAAACAGTAAGCGTAAAAAATACATTCGGAAAAGTCCTGGATTTGGGCTGTGGAACCGGTTTGACTGGTGAAGTTTTCCGGGATGTGGCCGGTTATCTCGCAGGGGTGGATATTTCGGAGAACATGATCCGTGCCGCTGAAAAAAAAGCTGTTTATGATGACCTGTACGTAATTGAAATCAATGATTTTTTAAATAATTGTCCGGATTTTTTTGACCTGATAATCGCTGCCGATGTTTTCGTGTACATGGGCAATCTGGAACCGCTTTTTTCAGCTCTCAAAAAACGGATGGCTTATGGTGCTTATTTACTTTTTTCAACGGAAAGTATCTCCCATGATACCTATAAACTCCTTCCAACGGGACGTTTTGCTCACAGCGAAAATTATGTCCGCAACCTTGCCCAAAACCATGGTTTTAAAATCATTCATGCAACACCTTCTGTTACCTTGCGATTGGAAAATGAAAAACCGGTTTATGGTCAAATTTTTATACTGAGCAAGGAATAACGATATCTCTGCCTTTAAGGAGTGCAAAAGCTGTGCTTTTGCCAACGCGAGTAATTTAAAGCTTGACACATGAACCGATTCGTGCAATAGATGCTGTCATCTAAAGTAATTTTCTGCTTATTAGAAATAAAATCCGATTCTTTATTTTATTACTCCGTTTATCCGCATTTTTAGAGGGGGTGGTAAAGACTTTTTTTATCGTTATCAAACCTGTTTCAACCTCTATCTGTCAAAAGGGGGATCTTGGCTTCTTTTCCCATGCCTGGTTAAAGGCATGGCTGGAAAAAGCTGATGCTTTTAAAGAAAGAAGGGGGTGGTTAATCTATATTGGTATCTTGAGATTGGTATCTTGAGAAAATGAACAGGATATTGATAGACAAATGGTTTGTAAAAAAGGTATTCAAACATTAACAGGAAGGGAGACGACGATTATGAAGAAACTGATGATGATTTGTTTTGTCATGGTATTTGGGCTTTTTATGGCATCAGGATCTTTGGCAGCGGACAGGGATGCTATCAAAGCCAACGTGGATGGCATTGTAGAAGCCATTAACGAAGGTAAGGCTCCCACAGATTACAAACCGGATGATGTTGATCCTTATGCATTCATTATGGAAGAAGACGGCAAACTGCTGGTTCATCCGACTTTGCAGGGTCAGAGCCTGGCCGAGGAAAAATACGCCCCTGTTTATAACGCATTGATCCAGGCGACAGAGGATGGAGTTTGGGTTCAGTACGAGTGGGGTGGAAGTCTTAAAAATTCTTATGTGCGAAAAACAGAGGACGGATTGATTGTCGGAAGTGGTTACTAGCAATATGGTTGCTTTTAATAGTTGAATAAAAAAGGCGCTTTTCCTGAAAAGATTTTTGTCAGAATTGCCATGACAGGGAAAAGCGCCTGTCTGAAAAACACATCTTCCCTTTTTATTCCTGAAATCCCGTTTCCAAAGCTCATCGAAAAGATTAAGACGTTACCAAAAAAATCTCCGATGATATTTCAATTTTGCATCGCGTAAACTTAACAATAAATAGCGAAAACGTGATCCTAATCCATTTTCCTGCCCCGGGTTAAAGCACGGCACGTTGTGAATCTTCGTGACGATTGAGCCGGTGCGACGGGGAGATTCGTGGATATGGCCGTGAAATGAGCCGATCAGATACTGCTTCCGGGACCATTTTTCGATAAACTCCCGAACCGCAAGGCTTCCGACATGTTCGCCGGTGTACATCACATCCAGGCTGGTGTTATAGGGCGGAACATGGGAAACAAATACAAACGGACCTCGTATTTTCTTTTCCAAATTTCTTAAATCGGCTTCGATGGAGTCCTCAGAAGTTAAATCCAGCGAGGTTTTTTCCAAAAATCCTTTTTTGGACACAACTCCCTTTATGGAAATGAGATTTCCGGGAGCGAAAGCTTGCTTTTTGCAGTCCGGTTTTTCCCAGTCTTTTCTTCCGAAGGGGGTTGGAGAAATGGCCATGTATCCTAAAATATCAACTTTCTCCGAAAAGGGGTGCATTTCCATATGCAGAAGTTCAAAAAGCTCGCCCCGCCGTTTTTCCAGGATATGTCTTCCGGCGATAAAGTCATCATTTCCCATGTCGAGATAAAATGTTGTCCGGTTTCGGGCCTTAAAATTTTCTATTGCGGGGATAAACGTTTTTTTCAGATAATCCGCCTGGGCTTTCAAGATATCGGAAGGGTGAAAACCGGGTAGATAATGGGGGACAATATCACCTCCGATAACAACAACATCCACAGCTTTCCTCTCCGCTTTTTTCAGCATGGAAAAAAGATGCTCATTGTTTGCGTGGATATCGGAAGTGAATAAAAATCGCATGTTGTTTTTTGTTTACTTATTTAAGGTAAGTGGCAATGAAAATGAATTTTACCAGGAAGCTTTTTGGAAGTCGATAGTTTTTTATACGCATAAGTCTGAGAGTATTGTTATTTGGATCATCCTCTTATTCATGCGTCAGCACTGATCCAGGTTTCTCTGATTGACAAGTTGTATGGTTCGTGCTACACGTAAAATACGTGCATATAATCGGGAGGGATGACTATGAAACAAAATATTACGCTGTCCATTGAAAAAGAACTCATTAAAAAGGGAAAAATTATTGCAGCGCATAAAGATACATCTGTTAGCAAAATGATCGGCAACCTGCTCAAGGATTTGGTTGACCATAATGAACGTTTTGAAGCTTCCAGACGAAATGCAATAGCCATATTAAAGAAAAGTTATAATCTTGGCGGTCAGATCAGATGGAAACGTAAGGATTTATATGAACGATAAATCTTTTGTTGATACAAATATCATGGTGTATGCCCATGACCTGGATGCCGGCGAAAAGCATGAAATTGCTAAAAGAACCCTTATAACTTTGTGGGAATCGGGTACAGGCGTGATTAGTACCCAGGTTTTGCAGGAGTTTTATGTTACACTCACCAGAAAGGTTTCGAATCCATTGAAAAAGTCACTGGTTCGAAGCATTCTCAAAAACTATCTGGTTTGGGAGGTGGTTGTCAACAATGGAGAAACGATTTTGCATGCCATCGAAATTGAAGAAAATTACAACATATCTTTCTGGGATTCAATGATCGTTTCAGCAGCTTATTCGAAAAATGCCGCCTTTATTATCACCGAAGATTTGAATGATGGTCAGCAAATTGAAGGGATAATCATTGTAAATCCGTTTAAGGGACGTGGCATGAAATAATGTCTTCTGTTCTTGAATTCATTCTGCATTCTCTGTTTATTATGGATGCTTGGAAAGTTGGATCGATTAACGGTGAAGCAAAAAGGTGATCGCAAGCGTTCCCCCCTTTGCCAAAAACTGGTCTTTACCCACACTTGACACAGCGGGTTATCAAGAAGCCGCCTTGTACCCTCGTTCTCACGCAGAGAATGGTAACAAGAAAAATTCCATAACCATCGATATGAGGACTCTTCGGTATAAAACCCGAGAGTCCTCAACCATTAAATAAAATAACAAAATGATAAACGGTATCTTTGGGATTGAAAAAATGTCACGCCCTTTCAGGGCTTCTCTGGGTGGGTGGTCAACCCAGGGCGCTGCCCTGGGCT
>SKZT01000046.1 GCA_007127235.1 Desulfobacteraceae bacterium | reverse complement strand
GTAGCAAAGGCATTAATACCCGATTCATTATCCATAACATAAACCATTGGCACGCAGATACCTGAGGCAATAGCCATTTCTTCCACAACATTTATCAGCATTCTCTCCCTGGTATCGGAAGTGGACGGCTCTACCAACCGTCCCCCCATGCTTTCAGCCACATACCTTCCCCCCTGCCGCAGGGCCCTGATTTTAGCCAGACTTCCCCCAGTGATTACCACCAGAGTAGCCACAATAACCCATAAAAAGCGTTCGAGTTCAAACCAGTTGAAACGCTGATTACCAGACTCCATAGCGGAATAATAAAAAACCAGCGTCGCTGCTGCATAAACGGCCAAAATGATTCCCAAAACCCCGAGCCCAAAAATAAATAGCAGCTTCATGGTTTTTTTTCTTGTTATATCCTGCTGTTCAAAAAAATTCATGGTAATTTTTTTTTTGTCTAAAAAATTAAAAGGAAACTTTAGGTGCCTTCCGCTCTTCGGCAGATTCGGTAGATTCAAGCAGTCGGGCTTCCTGGAAATTCAATGCATTTGCCAAAATGTTATTGGGAAACTTCTCCCTGGCTGTGTTGTAGGTCATAACAGCATCGTTAAAAGCCTGACGCGAAAAGGCAACCCGATTTTCCGTGGACGAAAGTTCCTCCTGAAGTCTGGCCATGTTCTGATTGGCTTTAAGATCCGGGTAGGCTTCTGATAGGGCAAACAGACGGCTCAAGGCCCCGGTCAACATTGACTCGGCGGAAGCCAGACTTTTCATGGAGGCCGGATCTCCTGGATTGTCAGCAGCCTGCTTTGTGGCTCCAACAGCCATGTTGCGCGCTGTGATGACTGCTTCCAGGGTTTCACGCTCATGCTTCATGTAGCCCCTTACCGTTTCCACCAGGTTGGGGATCAGGTCATGACGGCGTTTGAGCTGTACATCGATCTGGGAAAAGGCATTCTTGTATCGGTTTCGGTGGGTAACCAGTTGATTATAAACAAAGATGGCGAAAATTAAACACGCAATGATCACAAATAATACGATAAGCCCCGTCACGTTTTACCTCCTTGTATTTAAAAACATTCTAAAAGCCTCATGCACAATACTTGTTATATCGGTAAATTATAATTTTTCTTTAGTGCCCCGTAATGGAACATAAACCCTTTCAAATTCTGTGATTAACATGGAATAAAAATATGTCAGCTTGACAGAAGATGGTATTCGTTTGTAAAAACGTAAGGTAAATATGGGAAATAACATAAACTCAAATTGAGCGATGTCGTTTCGGAAAAGCACCAAACACCATTTCCGAGAAAGGCGTGCAGGTCAACCGGGGTGATGAAAATTAGTTTAAGATCGGGTTGAAAATACCTACCGATATTGTTTCGCCGGGAGTGGTATGAAGGACAGCTGATGGGAAATCGCTCTCAACCGGGAATTGAAAAGTCTAACGGATATTATAAAATTTTATGGATAACAAGATCAAATTCAGTGGCTATTTAACATTTGAAGATAGCCTCAAGGTTCAAAAGGCATTGGAAAATAAAAAGTGGCTCTCAACTTATGCAATTATTACCATAATAACTCTGGGAGTAACCGGGTTTATTATTTATAAAATGCAGGCAGATGTTCTTCTGGCCGGCTTCCTGCTTCTATTCATGTGTATATTAATGTATGGCGGTTTTCGGTTTATGAAAACGATTGCACGGAAAACACAGAAAAATATATATGCAAAAGCCTGTACCAAAAGAAATGGAACGTTTACTCCTGATAAAATAACCATAAGAAAGAATAAAGCAACGACCGATATTCCTTGGAAATATTTTGAGCAAGCTATCGAAACAGATGGAATCATCACACTAATAAGAGGTAAGGAAACCCTTTCTTTTGCGAAATATATGTTTCATCATAAAAAGGATTGGACCAAAGCAAAAAACATTTTAAGGGACAAGTATCCCCTGAATAAAAAAAATTAAGGAAGTGACTTTCCAAATAAAAATGTTTCAAGGCCGGATTTTGTCATCTAAAGGGGAGGAGGGGATTTTTGGTGGGAAAAGCCTCCGGCCTTGAAACGAGCGGATACAGAACTTTAAGGAGAGAATATCCGGGCTATGAGGTATTTCCCGGTATTTATAGTTTCGTGTATCCGCTTATTTTCTAAAGCAATAGATATGCCAAAGTCTTTTTCTACAAGGTGACTGGCAATGAAATTGATTCGGTATTTTGTCCGATATTTCTCATGACAACAAGACTCATAGAGATCATCCGGAAACTTTTTCGGGTCATCTTCATGAATGCGCTTAAGGGACGTGGGAAAGCAAGTATCCCATCGTCTACTCAACAAAAGGGCTGAAAGTAATTTCAAAATTCCCATCGGCATTACAAATAGGCCCCCATGGAAAGAGATTCAAGCATCATGGACAATTGATACGTCGTTACATCCATTTCATAAATGGCGGTTATTGAAAAGTGTTGTGTCAAAATCCCGAACACCCGGTAAAAGTGTAAAACCTATATTTTATAAGGCAATCATGATGTTTTATAATGGCAAGAAAATTGCATATAAGATGAAATACTGAGAACATCACAAAGGGAAGTTTAATCAAATCATTAAAAGAGGAGCGCATTTTTTGACTTACACACTCGGAAAAAATCAACTAGATAGTATAGAGAATGTCCTGAAAAAGGATCTTATTGATTTGGGGGTTCAATGTGTATTCCTCATTGACATGGCCGGCAATATTATCGCAGATCTTCACCAGGCAGAAATCATACACGATATATACTCTTTGGCAGCGCTGGCTGCCGGAAATTTTGGTGCTGTCAATGCCATGGCAAAAATTATTGGCGAAAATGAATTCTCCCTTCTTTTTCATAAAGGTAAAAATGAAAACATTCATTTTAGTAAGGTTTCCCAGGATTTTCTTTTAATTACAATTTTCGGCAACCATATTTCTTTAGGTTTTCTGCGATTAAAAGTTAATGAGGTTATAGAGAAAGTAAAAAACACTATCGAGCCCTCTTAAGCAGTTTTTTAGCCGAATTGTCATTGCAATCGGATTAGGTGACCGGCAATAAATAATTCGGCCTATCTTATCATTTTTTTCAGGGACCTTCGTATGGCTTTTATCAATCAAAAAAATAAAGAAGTTCAAGTTAAAATCGTTTACTATGGGCCCGGCAGAGGGGGCAAAACAACGAATCTTGAATACGTATACAAAAAGTTCAACCATCGGATTAAGACAGAAATGGTGACTATTAAGACCCAGGGAGACCGGACTCTGTTTTTTGATTTTTTACCTTTCAATATTGGAAAAATTAAAGGATATGATGTCAAAATACAGCTTTATACGGTTCCCGGACAGGTTAAATACAACGCTACAAGAGCGCTTGTGTTAAGGGGCGTAGACGGTATTGTTTTTGTTGCTGATGCCATGACGGTTCGAAAAGAAAAAAATATTTTATCCTTAAATAATCTTTATGAAAATCTTGAATTTTATAAGAAAGATATTAAGCAAATTC
The DNA here is from genome assembly GCA_007127235.1 of Desulfobacteraceae bacterium. Classification (GTDB taxonomy): domain Bacteria; phylum Desulfobacterota; class Desulfobacteria; order Desulfobacterales; family SKZT01; genus SKZT01. The sequence continues at coordinate 21,996 of SKZT01000046.1, read as the reverse complement.
CGCTTGTGATGCAATATAACAAGATGGACCTTGCAGAGCAGGGTATTCCATTACTCTCCTTTGAAAACCTTGAGCAAATGCTTAACTCCGATATCAAGGCACCTGCTTTTAAAGCCAGCGCTCTGAAAGGAATTAATGTGGTACAAACCATGAAAAAAATCATATATATGACATTTATTTCCCTGCAAAAGGAACTCGAATAGGAAGGTAAGCCAATGATTCAAAAGAAAGATTCTTCAGTTTCCTCTGAAGTAAAAGAGCGGCTTGAAAAATTGTTTAGTGAAGACGATGGAGCCGATGACGACAATCTGTTTCAGGAAGATATGGAAAATCCCGTTGACAGTGAAATCAGAGAGCTCAAAGCGGTTGTTTTATCCATTGACTGGGAAATTAATGACGAAATTATGTCCGGTCTTATGAAGCAAATCGATGCGCTAAAAAAAATTTATCAACAGGATCAAGTTCTTATTTTATTTTTGCAGCTCTTGGGCACAGTAGGCAAATATATTCAGCAGAAAAAGGCGAAGGCTCATCCCGATTCCATAAAACTACTCAACTCCGCCTATCAAAGCTTTGAAAAAGCCGTGACAAAAAAGCAGTTGTCTGAAGCCGATAGAAAAAATCTCCTTAAGACTGAAGTCAACCGGTACAAAGAATTAAAAAACCAAATTAGCAGTCAACGTAAAGCCCCGATTATTTTGACACATGAAACTGGAGAATATCAAAGAGAACAGGAAAAAAACAGATCTGAATCTTCAAATTTTCAAATATCGCCTGAGCTGACCTTTGTTATGGAAGAAATAAAAAAAATAATTCAGGCCGAATTCAAAATTTTGAGAGAAGAGTTAAGAAGCTGAAATGAAGAGGTAGCTTCTCAAAAAGTTTAGCCTTAGTTATCGTAAAGTATGGTGTCAAAAAAACTTATACGACGAGTTATTGCCAGTCATCCTAATTGTTCAAACTGTGGATGGGCGCTGGAATAAGGCCGCCCTGTCTGATAAACCGATTGTCCCCCAATCCGTTATTGACGGACATAATAACGGATTGCCCCAGGAGCCCCCCGAAATATGCACTGTCACCGGCTTTTTTACCCGGTACCGGTATGAGTCTGGTGGCTGTGGTTTTTCTGTTGATCACCCCGATCGCCATTTCATCGGCAATAATAGCAGCAATGGTTTCAGCCGAAGTATCTCCGGGAATGGCCACCATATCCAGTCCCACGGAACATACGCTGGTTATGGCCTCGAGTTTTTCCAGGGAAAGATATCCGGCTGCCACAGCTTCAGAGATGTTCAAATCTTCGCTTACCGGGATAAAGGCCCCGCTCAAACCACCGACATTTGAACTGGCAAAGGCTCCTCCTTTTTTGACTGCATCATTTAGCAGGGCCAGGGCTGCAGTGGTTCCCGGAACACCAATGCTTTTCAAACCCAGACTTTGAAAAATCTCTCCCACACTATCGCCCACATTGGGTGTAGGTGCCAATGACAAATCAACAACACCGAATTTGATATTCAGGCTTTCGGCTACTTCTCTTCCGATCAGCTCTCCAACCTTGGTAACCTTGTACGCGGTTGTTTTGATGATTTCAGAAATCTGTCCCAGATCCAAGGCCGAGTCCGCCTTGAGCGCGCGATCTATTGCATTTTTTACCACTCCTGGTCCACTAACCCCCACATTGATCACAGCGTCCGACTCTCCGATGCCCAAATATGCACCCGCCATGAAGGGAATATCCTGGGGGATGTTGGCAAATACGCAAAGCTTTGCACAGGCAATACCGTCACGGTCAGCGGAGAGACTTGCGGCTTCCTTGATGGTTTTTCCCATCAAATAAACCGCATCCATGTTGATACCAGCCTTAGTTGAAGCCACATTCACCGATGCACAAACCCGATCCGTTTCGGCCAATGCATGAGGAATGGACTCAATGAGTGCCCGATCCCCCCGAGCGATTCCTTTTTCCACCAATGCGGTAAAACCACCGATAAAGTCAACTCCCACATCGGCAGCAGCCCGGTTCATGGTATGAGCTACCCGGACCAATTCCGATGAAGAAAAAGCGGCTCCAATAATTGCCACAGGACTGACCGCAATTCTTTTATTTACTACCGGAATACCGAATTTCTCACCGATTTCATCACAAGTTTGCACCAGTTTTTTTGCAGTCTGTGTAATCTTGCGATAAATATTGTTTTTTAATGTTTCAAGGTTATGTCCAACGCAGTCGATTAAACTTATCCCCAAGGTGACCGTTCGCACATCGAGATGTTCATTTTCGAGCATCTCCAAAGTCGAAATAATTTCTCTTTCCGTGAGCATAATACTCCTTAAATTCTGTTTATGGCCTCAAATATCTTTCGGTGCTGAATGCTGATATCCAACCCCAGATGAGTCGCTTTTTCTCTCAATTCTTTTTGAAACGTTTTCTGATCGATCCTCCAGGGAATATCCACCTCATAAATCATTATATTCTGATTGGGGTCATCTCCTCCTTTGAACACCGCCGAAAGATTGGTTACATTAACGCCGAAACGGGCAATAACGGAAGTAATACCCGCTACAAGTCCTTTGCGGTCAGGTCCCCTGGTTGTAATCACAAAAGGCTCGCTTCCCGGTGCGTCATAAATGGGAATATCAACCCTTACCGGTTTGGCAAAAACATAAAGATTCAGCGCGCCCAAAGCATTTTCCAGTTGCTGATTCAGTTTTTCGACTGTAAGGTCATCAGGCATGGATGCAATAAAAACTCCGGCAAATTCCGATTGCAAAATGGTCTGGCTTACATTTTCCAAATTACAGCCCTGCTCATACAGAACCTGAGTAGTCGCAGCCAGAATCCCGGGTCTGTCGTGGCCCAAGACCGAAATGATGACCTTCTTCATGGCTATATTCCTTTAAGGTTTCAGTTTTGAGATGCTCATTTTCATCACAAAATGGCAGTTTCTCAAAATACGTTAAAATGGTAAAGTTGTATTTATACTCAATATCTAAAAAAGATCAAGCAAACAAAATTATTCAGGAACCTTGATTTTTTTTTACATCTGAGCAAGCATTACCAGTAAAGATAGCGCAATAACAATAACCAAACTCAACCAATCCAATTTGTTCGCTGAAAGCTTTTTTATTGTACGCTTTTCAGAGTATCCTCTGGCCTCCATGGCCAAAATCAGATCATTGGTCCGTAAAAATGTCCGTCGAAGCATGGGTATAGTAAACTTCATAAAACGATAAACGGGGTTTTTTCTGTTGTTCACCCCCCTTGCCCGTTGAGCGGCGGCAGTTTCTCCGGCCTGTTGCAGAATTAAAGGCAAAAACCGCATCAGCAAGCTCAACATGGTGGCCACCCTGTTTTCGGGTATCAGCGGAACCGGTTTTAAAAACCATGTCACTGCCATCTTCACCTCTGATGACAGAGTCGAGCTGATAAACAAATAGCCCAGCACAACAATCAGAAACAATCTGAAACAGACCAGGGCACCAGTTGCCACCGCCTCTTGGGTTATGTGGATTTCCAGAGAAAAAAGATGAATCTGAAACAATAAATTTTTTCCGGATACCGAAAGTGTCTGAGCCAAAAAAATAAACATCAGAAAAAAGAAAAAAAACCGGAAATCTTTGATTGTTTTTTTTAGAGAAATTCTTGAGGCCAAAAAAACCAAGCTCTGGGTCAAAAACAAAAGAAGAAGCCCTGAAAAGTTGGCCTTAATAATCACCAAGCTTAAAAATACGAGAAATACCATTTTGAATCGAACATCGATACGACGCAGCCAACATGATTTGTCAGAAAAAAAATGGTTTGTCAATTCACCCATGATATAAATTCACCTTTCAACCCCCTTGAATAAGGCTTTCGTATGCTGAATTTTTCAAGCTCTTCAACCAGATCTCCCGGAATACCATCACGAACCAATTTTCCATCTTTCATGATAATCAGCCGCTGTGCATGCGCTATGACTTTCTCCAGATCGTGAGTGGTTACAATCAAAGTATGCCCCTGCTTATGAAGGCGGATCATTTGCCAAAGCACCTGTCTGATTCCAGGATAGTCCAAATTGGAGAAAGGCTCGTCAAAAACGAGGACTTTGGGTTTCATGGTCAACACACCAGCAATGGCCAGGCGTCTTTTTTCACCCCCGGATAAAAGATGCGGCCGCTGATATCTTAATGCCCAGAGTCCCACGGACCTCAAGGCCGCTTCAACACGCTTTTTAATTTCTGATTCAGGAAGGCACAGATTTTCCGGCCCAAAAGCAACATCTTCATAGACGGTTTCTCCAACGATCTGAGTATCGGCATCCTGAAATACCATTCCGACGAACTGGCGGGCAGCTTTAGGCCTTTTTTTCACCGAAAAACCATCCACCTTTACAGTTCCCGCATCAGGATACAGAAGGCCGTTTAGATGCTTTAAAAGAGTGGTCTTTCCTGATCCATTGGCTCCTGCGATAACTACAAAGTCCCCCTTCCGCACGGTCAAATTTATCCCATCGAGCCCTGGGGTCCCATCGGAAAAACGGTGTACCAGATTGTGGATTTCAATAATATTCATTCAATTTTTTCCGAATCAATTATTGTGGATTACGGGCCTGACAGCCTTTACGACGGCGACTGAAACTGCAATTTTTAAGGCATCCCCGATTAAAAAGGGATACATCCCAACAACCAGCACCTTTGAAAAAGTCATGCCGGTAACTACTGTAAGCCAGCTAACACCCACAGCATAAATGATAGCAGTGCCCAGTATCATACCGGCCAGGTCCAATAACGGTTTTTGAAACCTTGAAAAAAGACCTACAATAAAAACCGCGGGTAAATATCCAACCAAATACCCGCCTGTAGGACCGGCAAACCGCCCTATTCCTCCGGTTCCACCAGCAAATACAGGCAGACCGCATGCTCCGGCCAAAAGATAAACACCCACCGCAGCAAGTCCCCATCGACTTCCCAGAAGCAATCCGGCAAGTAAAACAAACATGTTCTGCAAAACTATCGGTACCGGTCCGATGGGTATCACAATATAAGCTCCGGCAGCAATCAATGACGCCATAAGGGATGCATGAACAGTCATCCTTAGCTGGCGTGACTCACTCATCTCACGATGATCAGGATTTTTTTTTCTGACTGTATCTTTTGTCAAAGGCATGAACCTTCTCCCTATGATTCTAACGCCCGGCGCGGGTCTTGGTTGGGAAAAACGCTGTAGAAACAATCACCATAAGCCATTCTCCTGATAAATCCATCGGAAAGTTCAAGTACCAATGCTCCGGTTTCGTCCACATCCCTTGCAATACCTTCAATTTGTTCATGGATAGTTACAATTTTTACCGGGCGGTTTAATGTATCCGTATATTGTTTCCACATGGAAACGATATCTCCAATTTCGATCCTCGAAAGAATACTTTCGAATTCATTCAAAAAACGCCTTAAAAGCTTCACTCTCGACACTTTTCTCTTTAAGAGAATTTTTAAAGAAGTCGCTTCAGGTTCTGCTTCCCTGGGATCATTGTTGACATTGATTCCCATCCCTATATTCATGTATTTAACCAAATCGGACTCGGTTTCCATTTCTGAAAGCATCCCCGAAAGCTTTTTATTATCCACCAGGATATCATTGGGCCATTTAATTTTCGCATCGGCCACATAAAATTCTCTAATAACCCTGACCAATGCCACTGAAGCCGAAAAGCCGAACTTGAAACTCATTACAGGCGCAATCTCAGGTCTTATAATAATTGTAAAATACACTCCCCCATTTTCTGAATACCACTGCCTGTCCAAGCGCCCACGACCTTTACTTTGACGATCCGCCACCACTGCACTAAAATGAGGCACTCCTTTTCGGGCTAAATCACGTGCAATGTCCATGGTGGAAACAACTTCAGCAAAATAATGGACACGATCCTGATAATTTGGAAACTCCCAGGAATACGGTATGTCAGGTCTGCCAAGCAACTCATATCCTCTGGGGCTGGATTCAATTTTGTAACCCAGTTTTTGAAGTTTTTTGATATGTTTCCAAACAGCCACCCGGGAAATATTCAACAGGCCACTTAAACGTTCACCAGAGACCACTGTTTTTTCGTCTATTAATGTTCGCAGGATTTCACTTTTCATTAAATTACTCCGAGTAGTTGCACGACCTTTTTGAGAAGTTACCAGCCCGTTAACTTGTATGATTTAAATAGATAACCAAATAAGAAAATATCGTCAATAGCAATTTTATCTTAATATGTATCACCCCAGGGTTGACACTAATGGGGAGGTGGCAGGCAAAAATCGTTTGATTGTAACCTGTTTGTGTGAAATCCGATATTTTGTAGGTGCGAATTCATTCGCACTCAAAATCCGGCACGGATTTACAGAAGAGGCTTTAAAACCATGCAGAAACTTTATTTTCGGGAAAATGGTTTTTGAGACCATAAATAACATCGGGGTTCACATTGTGCGAATGAATTCGCACCTACAACTGAGCACAAGTCTTTTTACACAAACAGGTTACACTCAAATCATTTTATGCGACAGCACAGCTTTTTTTTGAATGCTTTGTTATCCGATACCTTTACAGAGATAAAGCATCCAAAAGCCGTTGGTGAATGTTGTCGAAACTTCCGTTTGACATAATCAGAACCAGGTCATTTGCTTTTACAAATCCCAAAATAAAATCAATTATGGAATCGGAAGAAGTAAAATAATGTGCATCCTTTCCGCGGCTTTTGAGTGAATTTACCAATTGTTCCGAGGAAAACCTTTCATTTTGGGGTATTTTTTCAAGCAGTGGGGGTTTTCGAACACAAATTATATCCGCAGCATCAAATGAGTAAGGGTAAACATTTTGAAAAATATTTCGCATGCTGGTATTTGTTCGGGGTTCAAATACGGCAATAATACGGCCCTTGGGATAAAAAGGTTTGACAGCGAGGATGGTCTCTTTTACTGCTGTGGGATGATGCGCGAAATCATCCATAATCGTTACGCCTTTTCTGATCCCTCTTATTTCTTGTCGGCGTTTTATGCCTTTGAATGATTCAAGCCCTTTGTTAATTATCGTTTTATGGATTCCAAGATGATCACAAAGGGCAATGACCGCAATTGCATTGAGCAAATTATGTTCGCCCATTAAAGGGGTTTGGAACTTTCCGTAAAATTTTTCCTCTTTAAAAATTTCGAAAACAGTCCATGGGAAAGCTTTACAAACCGGCTTCAAACACCATTGAGATTCGGGATTAAAACCATAATAAGCAAAGGGAAAACCTGTACCAGTTGAAATCTGCCGAAGGTTAATGTCATTGTCATAGGCCAGAATTAGGCTTGATGGATCAATTTTTTGCACATAACGGCCGAAAGCCTCATTAATACTTGAAAGATCTTTGAAAATATCTGCGTGGTCAAACTCTATGCCGGTCAATATGGATGCACATGCAGGGTAATGTAAAAACTTTGGCCCCTTGTCAAAAAAGGCGGTATCATATTCATCACCTTCAACGACAATGTATTCACCATTGCCCAACCGATAATTGCTGTTAAAATTTTTCAATATCCCGCCAATTACAAAAGAAGGATCGAAGCCGGCATAGAATAAAATCCATGCCAGAAGAGATGACGTCGTGGTTTTTCCATGAGTTCCTGCTATAATCAGGCGTTTTTTTTTCTTTGCAACAAAATGGTTGATGGCTTGAGGCATTGAACAAAAGGCAATTTGATTTTGCTCAACAGCTTTGACTTCAGGATTATCTCGTTTTACAGCGTTTCCGACAATAACCAGATCCGTATCTGCAGAAATGTTGTCCGCATAAAAACCGGTATTTACAGGTATGTTTTTTTGGGCCAGAAACTGGCTCATAGGAGGGTATACCTGCTGGTCAGAACCACTGATTCCATAGCCCATATCTTTTAACATGGAAGCCAGCGCACCCATGGCAGTTCCACATATGGCAATCATGTGGATATTTTTAACATCAAGGGGTATCACATTGTTTTTTAAGTTCACAATCCAAAAACCTTTTTTCTCATAACAGAAACCAAATCATTTTCTTTGAAGCTATAGCAGAAAACACTTTTGACCACAATCATTCATGTGGTTGTAACATCGTTTCATTCTGAGTCACCTTAGAAGCAGAAAAAAACAAATGCCGTAAAAAAATCATTGGCTTGGCAAGTCATATGGAATATCATTACCCCGATTAAGCAAATGGAATGGTTGCGTTTTGGGAAAGTTTTTAAGGTCATTATAATTTTCACCAATGCGGTCAGGAGGCAATAGATGAATTCAAACAAACGGTGGAAAGTTTTGTTAATCGATGATGAAGCCGATATCCGGGAAGTAGTAAGTCTTACAATGATGGATGCCGGTTACGAAGTGATCACAGCCCCTGATGGTAAAACCGGCATTGACCTATGCAAAACTCAACGACCTCATATCGTTACCACGGACATTCGCATGCCTGACATAAATGGTATCCAGGTGCTGGAGACTGTAAAAAAATTTGACCCGGACATTGAAGTCATCGTGATCACCGCTTTTGGAGAGATGAACCTGGCCATTAAAGCATTACAGCTGGATGCCTCAGATTTCATCACCAAACCCATCAACGATGAATCGTTGCACCTGGCTCTTAATCGCGCAAAAGAACGGTATCTGTCCCGAAAGCATTTAAAGGATTATACGGCGCTGATCGAAAAAGAAAAAGCTGAAACCACCCAGGCACTTATCCGTACGCTCGAGTTTAGAAGAAACCTGATTGAAAGTTCTATGGACGGCATACTGGCATGCGACCAAAACGGTATTGTGGTTACAATGAATGCAGCTATGGAAAAGCTTCTTGGTTTTTCGCGAACCGAGATTGTTTATAAAAGGACTGTGGATCAATTTTTCTCACAGAGAGAAATGGAAAATTTTCAAAAGAAAATGAAAGAAAACCGGTATGGTGGGCGAAACCGGCTGTTTCTCTATGAAACGACTCTGATTGGAAAGGACAACAAAAAAGTTCCTGTACAGGTGTCGGCCAGTGCACTTTTTGAACAGGGAAAAGAAAGTGGAATTGTCTGCTTTTTCAGGGATCTTCGGGAGATTCGTCGCCTTGAACGGGAATTTGAAGACCAGGCCAAAGTACTTCATCAGGACAAGATGATGTCTCTGGGAAGGCTGGCTGCCAGCGTAGTCCATGAAATCAACAATCCATTAGCCGGTATTTTAAATTATTTGCGACTTATGATTCGTATAGTAGATCGTGAAAAACCCAACCCGGAGCAGCTGGAAAAATTCAGGCGCTATTTGGAAGTGGTGGAAAATGAAACCTCCAGATGCTCCAAAATTGTTTCGGGATTACTCACTTTTTCCAGAAAATCCCCTTCTGCCTTCGGCGATGTTTACATTGAAGATCTTCTGCAACGTTCCATACTTCTGAGCCACCACAAACTCGAGTTAAGCAATATAGAGCTTAAAACCGACATTTCTCCCAACATACCCGTGGTGAAAGGAGATATCAATCAACTTCAGCAATGTTTGATAAACTTGATTTTCAACGCCGTAGACGCCATGCCCACTGGAGGAACCTTATGGATATCTGCAAATTATGATCCCAATGAAAAAAAGGTGATTATCAGTGTTAAAGACACGGGTCCGGGCATTGCCAAAGAAAACCTTCCCCATTTGTTCGAGCCTTTTTTTACTACCAAAAAAGAAGGCTACGGTGTGGGCCTGGGACTTTCCACAGTGTGGGGTATCATGGAACGTCATAACGGAACCGTTAAAGTGGAAAGCCAGCCAGGATACGGCGCAGATTTTAAACTGATTCTTCCTTATTCTGCGTAACCATTTACCGGAGTTAACAGGAGTGCAAAAGCTGTGCTTTTGCGCTTTTTGAGAAGTTACTTTGCGAAAGCACAGCTTTCGCACTCCGATTATAAACGAGGCAAAAGTGAAACTTCAACAATGAAGCTAAAAACGCTCAATTAACTTTGTAATCATAAAAGAACTCTCCCGCATAGCCTGTTCACTGAAAGGCCCAAACCATTCGGCAATTTTTTTGAATTCCTTTTTGAAAAGTTCCTTATCGCCGTTTTCGATCATTTCCAGATTATCATTGAGAGATTTTAGATAATCCTTCAAAAGCTCCCTGCGCTCAGGGGAAGCAAAAATAATTTCGGAATATAAAGACTCATCCTGTGCAAATAACCGACCGACCATTCCCAGCTCAAGCCGATATATTGGACTTGAAAATTCCAGTGTGCGACGAATATCGACACGTCTTCTGGCAAGAAATTGTCCAAATGCGAAGGTGGCAAAATGTCTCAAGGTTTGAACAATGCCCATAATATCATCATGTTCTTCGGCAGTAGCTCTGACAATAATTGCACCCCATGCGGCAAATTGATCCACAAGCCATTGGCAGGAAAGCTCATCACGTCCCGGGGTCATGACTACAATCTGCTTGTCCATGTTTGCCGGGGTTGGACCAAATAACGGATGAAGCCCGATTACCGGCCCTTCATGAGCTTCTAACATGGCATTCAAAGGTTTAAGTTTGAGACTTGTCAAATCGGTCAAAACACAGTCTTTGGGAAGGTGAGCGCCCAATTTCTGAGCCGCCCATGGCGTTTTGTCAATGGGCACGCTGAGGATAGCCAGATCCAGCCCTTCACACAATTGTTCTACTTTTTCCCAGTCATGGCGTCCCATTACTCTGACTTCATATCCTGAATCCCGGAAATATCGTAAAAAATAGCCCCCCATTTCACCGTGTCCGCCAACAATGAGAACCACGGCACCAGGACGAACACCTTTTCGGGAAAAGTCTCTGGATTGTTTTATTCTGGACTGCCGGATCACAGATCTGAAAATTTCCTCAATGAAGTCCGGGTTCAACCCCATTTCACGGCTCTGGCTTCTCCGGTTGGATATCAGGTATTCTTCCCGGGCCGGATGATAAACCGGTAAGTTATGCGCTTTTTTCAGATCCACAACTTTATCAACCACTGTCTGTCTTTTTCCCAAAAGAGAAACCACCTGCCTGTCTATCTCCTCGATATTCTCTCTTAAATGCTCCAGAACACTATTAACATCCTTTTCTATTTCAGTGGATTTCATACTCTCTTTCCCAAAAAATGGTTTTGTCAGGTATTTGACATTTCCTACATTGCATGATGACGGAATTCATAACATCTTTTATTCGCATTTTGCAAGACCTGCGCATCCATATGCTTAACAAATAAGAAAAAGATGATATTTTAAAACTCCTGTGTTAAATTGAATGTGAACGGGCAAAATTAATACCACTGTCTGTGCCGGCTATAAGTCTACAAAACTTAAGGTGACTGGCAATAATATTTTCACCACCATGAATTGTTAGTTTATAATGATACAAAATCAAACCGATATAAGAGCGTTTAATATTCTCTGTGATCAGTCCCTTCGGCTTCTTGACCAATTAAATATTGCTGCGTTTACAGTGGATCTGAATCGGAAAATAACCACCATCAACGGTGCAGCAGTGACCCTTATGGAACTGGAAGGAATCGACATATTGGGAAGAGACTGTCTTGAAGTTTTCTGCGGCGTGCCCTGCCTGATAAGCTGCTTGGCCAATGTGAACAAAGGGAGAATGAAGCCTGCTGCTGACGATCTGATTCTTCGGGAAAATGATCCGGAACCGATGATTATCCGTCTTTCAACTCCCATTCATGACAAGGATGGAAAGATGGTGGGATGCTTGACAATTCTCCAGGATAATACGCCTCTGGCAGATCTCATCAGCAGGGTTCACCATGAGGAGCGAAGCTTGAAAATTATTCTTGACAACCTGGACATCGGTATTTTCACTGTAAACAGGGGGGGATATATTACCTTTTTCAATACCGCTGCTGAAACAATTTCCGGCTATGATCGGCGGCAGGTTCTTGGCAATCCATTTTCCATGCTTTTTTCCAGGGACGACAAATCAGATCGGGGCATGCTGAAAAAAGCCATAAATACCCGGCAAAAACAAGTGAACCATGGTGGATCCATGGTAACTCCGGATGGCGAGCCGGTTCCTATACGTGCCACTTACATGCCCATGGAAAACGAGCAGGGTAAAATTGTGGGAGGTCTTGCCACAATTCAGGACCTAACATTGGCACAGCAGCTGGATCAAGTTATCAGTGACCGATACACCTTTCACCAAATGGTCGGTAAAGATCCCAAGATTTTGAAGATTTTTGAAAAAGTGGCAGTTGTAGCCGGAACGGATGCCACCGTGCTTATCGAAGGGGATACCGGAACCGGCAAGGATATGCTTGCCAAAGTCATTCACTCAGCCAGCCGTCGTTCAAAAAAACCTTTTATCAAGGTCAATTGCGCAGCACTTCCGGACAATTTGCTTGAATCGGAAATGTTTGGATATGTCCGGGGTGCATTCACCGGCGCCGAACGTGATAAACCCGGACGGTTCAGTGAAGCCGATGGCGGTACGATTTTCCTTGATGAAATCGGTGACCTTCCCCTTTCACTTCAGGCCAAACTCTTAAGAGTGCTTGAAGATCAGGAGTTTTATCCGCTGGGAAGCCGCCACACGGAAAAAGTTGATGTAAGAATTATATCCGCCACCAACCGTGGCCTTGAAAAACTGGTTGAAAAAAATTTATTTCGCAACGACCTTTTCTATCGACTAAATGTCATGCGCATTGAACTTCCCCCATTGAAACACCGAAGAGCAGACTTGCCCATTCTTATCCGTCAGATCATGCGACGGCTGACCGCCTCAAAAGCCGACTGTCCCGGCGGCATCTCGGAAGAGGCCATGACCGTTTTGTTAAACTACGACTACCCTGGCAACGTTCGTGAACTGGAAAATGTGCTGGAACACGCGCTTATTATCTGTCAGTCGGATCTGATTGAAACCAAGCATCTTCCGGAATATCTATACAAAAAGATGTCTGTCCCCAAAGGCGAATGTATCGATTGTGGCTCTGAGGTGGAAAATAAAGAAAACAGCGAACGCAGAAGACTTCTCAACTCTTTGGAAAAAAACCATTGGAATCGTGGTAAAACCGCCACAGCATTGAACATTGACAGAAGTACCCTGTGGCGGAAAATGAAAAAGCACCATCTACTTTAGCATGTCCGGAAACTCTGTTACTCCCTCTCCCTTTGGGGGAGGGTTGGGGTGGGGGTAAATGATATGAGGAAGCAGCGTTTCTGGACAGGCACTGCTTTAATATCGAGTATGAAGGCAGAAAAAAGCTAGATGAAGTTTCGCAAAGCAGTATGCTCAACGAGTTGACAATCATAGAATTCGGGACGCCGGTGGGGTAAAAAATAACGCATCCTGTGACCTCTTACGGCATTGAGATCTTTGCTTTTCAAATCGACAATCAGCAGCCCATCGTTGCCGCTGCTATCTTTTTTTATAAGCTCTCCATCAGGACCAATCACCAGGGCAAGTCCGGGAAATTGAAGCCCGTAATCATTTTCACCGGCCTGGTTGCAAGCAATCACAAAGACACCATTGTCATAGGCTCTGGAAGGAAGATGGCGCATCCAGGATCGAAACTTTGATGTCGGAGTACCCCGAGGGGATGCGTGAGGCATGAATATTATATCAGCCCCCCTGCCGGCCATACAGGTTGACAGTTCCGGAAAATGAGCATCGTAACATAATTGAATCCCAAAGTTTATGTCTCTGATTTTAAAAACGGGAATTTCATTACCCGAGGCAAAAATTTCTTTTTCCGGAGGAGCAATATGAAGCTTTCGGTAAATATCCCATGAACCATCCGGGCCTATCACCAGATGGCTGGCATAAACCTTTTTCTCCTTCGCCTGTTTTTCAGCGATACCGGCCAAAATAACCATATCTTCCGATATGGCCACCTGGGCAAGTTTTTTAACCACGGCTCCGGCATCAGGCACCGCATACTGCAAAATATGGCTATGAATCCCATATCCGGTAACATTCATTTCCGGAAAACATATCAGCTCTGCACCCTGACTTTTTGCAGCATGGATCCACCGTTTCATCTGCCCGAGATTTTCGTCAACCTTTCCAAGGGGACAGCAGCATATAACGGCAGCAATTCGAATATCTTTCATGGAACCTAATTTTTAGACCAGATCGAACTGGGCCCGGATTTTAAAAACCTTGGTGGCAGGCAAATCAATGATTTCCTCAACCCCCGTTTGTCGGGCAATGGAAGCCAGATTTTCGTAAATCATTTCTCTCGATGGCGCAATGAAGGTAAACCATACATTGTAGAAATTATCTCTCTGATAATTATGGGTCACACCGCTAAATTGGTTAACAACCTTTGCAAAATGCTCAATCTTTTCTTCCGGTACTCGAGCAGCGCAAAGGGTGCTGACAAATCCAAGCTTTCCGGGAACAAAATTTCCACCAATTCTGCGAATAATCCCTGATTTTTTCAAACGAACAAGCCGTTCAATGACTTCGCTTTCCGTAATGTCTAAATCATCACCAATGGCCCGGTAAGGGCGGGATGTGATGGGAAAATCCGACTGGATTCGATTCAGAATCGCCTTATCGGTATCATCCATAAGCAGTTGAGAGTCTTCGCTTTTACTCATGATGCTGCTTCTCCCGGATAAAATGCACATGTAAATTTCGATTCCGGGGGCCGTCAAATTCACAGAAAAAAATGCCCTGCCAGGTACCCAGGACCAAATCACCTCTTTCAATCCTGATCAATTCTGATGCCCCTACCAGCGTAGATTTTATATGAGCCGGAGAATTGCCCTCCGAATGTCGATAGTCCGCCTCCCAGGGCACCATTCGGTTTAATATCATCATGATATCTTCCTTGACAGTTGCATCGGCATTTTCATTAATCGTTACCGCAGCGGTAGTATGAGGAACATATAGCATGCAAATGCCCTCGGAAACGCCCGTCTGTTTTACCATATCTTTTATCTTTGAAGTAATATCAACCAGTTCTGTTTTGGCCTTTGTTTTGACAGGTAAAATCATTGTTGCACCTCATTTGAAAAAACGTCCCTTCTAAAAAAGTCCCGTTGAACACATCAGGGTTTGAAAAAAAAAAGGCCCTGCTTTTTGCCGCAGGGCCTTTTTTCTTAAATTCAGAAATTACTTGGTCCAGACATATATCCGATTAGACACATCCGGTCGGTTTGGGCAAACCTGCCATTTTACAGGCTCCTTTACCCGGTCCTGACGGGAACAGCTCATAGATGTGTTTCAGCTTGAAACCGGTGACTTTGGACAAAACGCGCACCATGGGTGCAATACCGTTTTTCTTGTAATAGTCCTGAAGCACATCGATTACTTTGTGGTGCTCTTCGGTAAGCTCATCGATACCCTCTTCCTTTTTTACCAACTGCACCCACTCTGGGCAGAAATTTTCAAAACTGTCAATAAAACCGTCTTCGTCTACGTTAAATGTCTTTCCCTGAAACTCAACTGTTGGCATGTAAAACCCTCCTTCATAAAATTTGATTTATTTTTTTGGCCTGCGGCCTCTTGACTCACATGAAGATTCAAAATTAGCTCTGTTTATCTTTTTTGCATTAACATGTCAATACTTAATTAAACAATAAAAATTGATTGTCTTGTCAATATGTTATCAATTTATCTCAGAACACCTGGTTTAGTATTCTTTTGGCATCTTGTTTAGCTGGTCCAGCGTAAAAACAGGACCATCTTTACACACCAAATGCCGTCCGATATTACAATGGCCACAAATACCAATACCGCATTTCATACGATTTTCAAGACTCATGATAATATGGTCATGTTTGTACTTCAGCTTATCGAGCACGGGCTGGGTAAATTTGATCATAATGGGCGGCCCGCAAACAATGGCATACGTGTCCGTTGTGGCCGGAGGTGCCTTCTGGTCAGTAATGGTTGGAACAAAACCGGTATTGTATTTCCAGTCCGGATCATCAGTGGCATCAACGGTAATATGCATATGGATATCATCCCGTTTTTCCCATTCTTTTAATTCATCGACATACAAAAGCATGCCGGGGGTACGGGCACCGTAAATAACATGTATTTCCTTGAATTTTTCTCTGTTGGCCAACATGTAAACAATAGAGGAACGAAGGGTTGTGAAGGCAAAACCACCTCCGATAATCACGACATTTTTACCCTCCATTTTATCCCATGGATACCAATTACCCAAAGGGCCACGAACCCCCATGACATCGCCGACTTTCATATTGTGTAAATGAGTCGATACCAGACCTACTTTATTGACTGTAAATTTCAAAAAACCTTTTTCAACGGGGCTGGATGCAATACCAATAGGAATTTCTCCCTTGCCGGCAATAGAAAGTTCAGCAAACTGACCGGGTTGATAATCAAATTTTTCTTCATCCTCCGGATTGATGAATACATATTCGAATGTTTTTAAATTTCTATCCTCTGTTTCCGTTATAATGTCTGAAATGCGGACCGGATATGGCAAGTATGGATTATGCAAGGTTTATATCCCCCTTTACTCAGTCGTTACCGGGCAAACTTCTGAACGGTTCATCAATTCGCAAACCCTTCGGATATCAATGTTGACAGGACAATGGTTGACACAGCGGCCGCATCCAACGCATTGAATTCCAGAATCATATTTATCCACATAATATTTAAGTTTGTGCATGAAGCGCTGGCGAACCCGGTGAAGTTTTTCCCCTCTCGGGTTATGCCCTGATCCATGAAGTGAAAAAAGCGGATACATGCAACTATCCCAATTTCTCATGCGAATACCGCAATTTCCGCAGGTTTCGTCCTGCACATCAAAACACCAGCAGGTGGGACACAGATAGGTGCATGTGCCACAATTGATGCACGAAAAGGAAACATCCTCCCAATAAGGCTCTTCATAGATTTCCATGTCCAACTTATTTTTAAGGTTATCTGTGGAAATTTGGGATTTGATTCGTTTTTCGGCAGCCTCTTTCATGGTGTCAATCTGTTTTTGAGCATCACTGCCGGCTTCATCGGTCCATCCGGCGGTATGGGCCAGCTCCTCTCCCTTTTTAGTCAGCACCTGAGCCAAATACCCACCCTGCTCTTCCACCAAAAGCATATCCAGGGACTCGGTATTAAACGGACCCGACCCGGCACTGGCACAAAAACAACTGCTGCAGGGATTGTGGCAGGCCAATCCAAGCAGTGTGGTAGCTTCAAATCGCCTCAACCAATAGGGGTCTTTGTATTCAGGGGTGTCAAAATTGAGCTTCACCAAAGAAAAAGCCTTGGCATCACAAGGTCGGATTCCCACAACCACCTGAGGTGAAGGTTCTTTTTTAACCTCTATTAAAATATCGTGCTCCGGATCATTGGAATCCAGTGTATATTCGAACATTTTTTCAGACTGCGGATACACAATCGATTTTGGCGAAAGCCGGGTATTACGGAAATTAAAATCCGGAAGCTCTCCCTGGCCAAGTTCCTCGAAATTATGAAACTCCTCATCTTTATCTTTTACAGGGCCGATTAGCCGGAAGGATTTGTTCAACGTATCCAATCCTTTGGCCAAATCTTCCTTTGTTATTTTCAACACTTTCATACTCCATGCCTCTGTTTAGTATCTTATTTGATAAAATCCTCGGGATCCTGGGTTTTATAGACATCCAGAGGGGGCCTCACGTTAGGATCTAGCCCGATTTCCCAATCGTAGAGTTCCTTGACATCTTTTTCCAGCTTTTTGGTAAAAGCCCTAACATTGATTCCAACAGGGCATACACGTTCACAGGCACCGCAATCGGTGCATCTTCCGGCACAGTGATAGGCTCTGAGAAAATGGAAAGTCCTGGTATCCACCGGATCTATTGATTTACCAACCCATTGCGGACGGGATTCATCTACAAAACATGTCGGACAATAACACAAGGGACATGCATTTCTGCAGGCATAGCACCTGATACAGTTTTTTAGGAGACCCTCAAAATATGCCCATTTTTCGTCGGGAGGCATAGACTCGATTTTACGAACATCCTCATAACGATCCACATCTTTTTGTTCTTCCACCAGATCGGCAACTAGTTCATCATAAATAACCGGGTTTCGGTGAATACAAATGGCACAATTTTCCTGAAGAACATCTTTTTTATCGTAAACCTTTTCGTCACCATCTCCTTCGACAACAATCTTTTCCCCGTCCTCTACAACATTTAGAATTTCTTCGCCATAAATAACGCCTATTTTTCTTCTATCGATCATACCTTTGCAAGGAACCCCGATGATATGGAGATTATCACGGTTGACTTTATTTTCAACAAGATGAACAACTATATTACGACTGTCGCAACCTTTTGCAACAATACCAATTTTTTCTTTGCGCCCTGTCAGATAGTTGGCCAGGTTAATTCCACAATTACTGTCCCAAATCAATTGTCCAACCTCATTGGCATTCCTAATGAAGGTGGGCTCATTCATCATGGGAACTGTACCCTTTCGGAAACCGATCACCATATCCACCTTGCTATCTTTAAGGAGCTTTTGGGATATTTCCCGTATTTTTTCCGTATATTCCAGCATTTTAAGCAACCTTGGCTTCTGTTTTGATAAAATGTTTTCTAGGACCCAAAGACTTGATGGTCTCGGTGACCTCTTTAACCACTTTTACAAATTTGGTGGATTCAGCAGATGAAATCCAGGAAAACTGAAGACGACCCGGTTCGATCCCCATATGTTCCATCAGATTTTTAAACAGAGAAAACTTGCGACGGGCATAGTAATTACCTTCCAGGTAATGGCACTCACCCGGATGTCACCCCGAAACCCAAACACCATCGGCGCCTTCTCTCAAAGCCGCTAAGAAAAACTTGGGACTCATCCGCCCGGCACAGGGAATCCGTATCACGCGAATGTTGGGCGGATACTCCATGCGACTGACTCCAGCAAGATCTGCCGCCCCGTAACTGCACCAGTTGCAAAGAAAACTGACAATTTTCGGTTCCCAATCAGACATGATTATATCTCCTTAAATTTTTTCAGTGTATTTACAGATGCCAAAAAGAAATAAAGTTAGCGCCTGATAATCCAATTGTCAATAAAAATTGAAGAAAATCTCTTTCATAGAAAAATTTCCACGGCTTTGCTCTGCTCAAAAAAAAACAATATGGGTCTAAGAGCATATATTGATTTGTCATATTTTTCTAATTATACTATAGGTTCTTAAAACATAGGGATGGGGTGTTTTAACAATTTACTATTTATATTAAGGGAAAGGAGAAAAAATGAAGTTTGAAAATCTAAATGCCATTATTGATTTCGCCATCGAAAAGGAAATTGAGGCAGCACAGTTTTATGAAGATGCCGCAACAGATGAATCCTTTTCCGGGGCAAAAGAAATGCTTCAAGAGTTTGCGAAGGAAGAAAGAAAACATCAGGGCCTTTTGGAAAAATTCAAGACCCATGGCCTTGATCAAAGCCTTTCTCAATATCAGCTCAAGTGGATCAAGGATATTAAAAGGGGAGATTACCTTGTAGAAACCAAATATGAAAAAGGGATGGCGTATAACGACATTCTGCTGGTAGCGATTAAAAGAGAAGAAAAGGCATTAAAGCTTTACAACGATTTATTGAAAGAGGTGGAAACCGAAGACAGCAAAAAACTGTTCCAGGTTCTATGCCAGGAGGAAGCCAAGCACAAACTCAGACTGGAAACGTTGTATGATGACTACATGGCTCAGATGGGAGATTAGTTCCTGAGCAGTATTTATTATGACCGACTTAAACATTTTCTTCTGAATAACTAATGGTAAACATGGCAAAATAAACAGGGGGGCTGGTTTGAAATGGGAATTAATGGATCCACACCCCCCTTTGCCAAAAGGAAGAAACGTTTTCGATGATTTACTCAATTTTTAAAGAAACAGCTAACGCTCCCACCAAACCCGTATGAGCCTAAATGAATCAAGGGACCCAAAAGACCAAAATTGTTCTTATTTGCGGCCCCACGGCCGTAGGTAAAACAACTGCCGGAATAGAAACAGCCAAAGTTTTCAATGGTGAAATCATCAGCGCTGATTCCAGGCAGATATATCGACACATGAATATCGGCACTGCCAAACCCACTGCGGAGCAATTATCTGAAATTCCCCATTATCTCATCGATTTTGTAAAACCGGACCAGCATTTTGATGCCAATCAATTTGCACAGATGGCCCATGAAATCATTGCGAATTTAGTATTGAAAAATAAGCTGCCCATCGTGGTGGGAGGAACCGGGTTTTACATTAAAGCCTTATTGCACGGTCTTTTCCGGGACAACCATTCAGATCATGCTGTCCGCCAGAAACTCAGGCAGCAGGCCGATACCCATGGAAAACAGTTTCTTTTCGACAAACTCCGGAGTGTTGATCCTGAGACAGCAAATCGATTACATCCCAATGATACCTTCAGGGTAATTCGTGCACTGGAAGTCTATGAAACTTCGGGAGAACCTTTATCGAGCCTGCATCACAAGCATCGTTTCACTCAAAGCCCATACCATGCCTTAAAGATAGGCCTTTATTTGGATAGGCAAACGCTCTACAAACACATTGACCAAAGAGTCGATATAATGATATCAGAGGGGCTGATTGAGGAAGTCCGCGCAATTCTTGACCGGGGCTATTCTCCGGAGTTAAAGGCTATGAAAGCAATCGGGTACAATCATCTGGCAGCCTATCTGTTTGGGAATTGCTCGCTGGAAGAAGCAGTTCGTACTTTAAAACGGGATACGCGGCGTTATGCCAAAAGACAGATGACCTGGTTTCGTGCCGACCCTGAAATTAATTGGATCAGACCCACGGAAAAAAAAACGCTGATAAAGCTTGTCAGACAATTTTTGAATACCAAAAAATAAAGCAATCCAATGCCTTCAGTTTCCAATCAAAACATTACCCATGATGATCAATCAGCAGAATCCTTTCCCATCCTATTGGCAGAAGATGAGGAAATTTCCCGGCGCCTTACCGCAAAAATTCTTCTCAAGGCGGGCCTTAAAGTTACTTGGGCTGAAAATGGATTAGAAGCCTTTAAACTCTTTAAAAAGCAATTTTTCCCGATTGTTTTATCAGACTGGATGATGCCCGAAATGGATGGCCTTGAATTGTGCCGGGCCATCAGATCAAGCTCAACCAGTGGGTATGTTTATATTATACTGCTGACAGCCAGAGATTCAAAAGATGATATCATTGCCGGCCTGGAATCCGGAGCCGACGATTACCTGTCAAAGCCATTCAATCCGGGAGAACTTAATGCGCGTATTAAAACCGGCATACGAATTTTGCGGTTGGAAAGATCACTGAAAAAAGCCAATGAAAAAATAAAAAAACTCTCTGTCACAGACTCCCTTACAGGCTGCTATAACAAAGGATATCTCAATGAACGGCTGCCCAAGGAAATTAAACATGCTCTAAGGTATAAGCATCCCCTGTCGCTAATTATTTGTGATATTGATCATTTTAAAGACGTTAACGATACTTTTGGGCACCAGGCCGGAGATGAAGTCTTAAAAAAGTTTACCCAATATATCCAAAATTCGTTTCGTGAAAAAATAGACTGGCTTGCACGCTATGGAGGGGAAGAGTTTGTGATGGTACTTCCGGAAACCGATATTAATGGAGCCGGAGTGTTGGCGGAAAGGCTTCGAAAAAAGATAGCACAATTGAAAATGACCATAAACAATAAAGATATCGCCATATCCGCCAGCTTTGGAGTGACAGGTTTTAGTCATCCGGCAACCGCATTAACCATTACAACAGAAAAAATGATTGCAAAAGCCGACAGCCTGTTATATCAGGAAAAAAAGGAAGGAAGAAACAAAACAAAAGTGGCAGGATTGTAATGTTTCAACCGGGTAATTTGTTGGTTCTTTAATCCGTTTTATCCCATCAGTGTTCGTTAAAGAGATTTTCAACAAACGGTGGTGCAGATGCCTTACCCTGATTCCTGCGTGGGGTGATGAAAATTGACACAAAATTGGCCTGAAAAATCCTCGCAGTTCCGTTCTGTTGCAGAGTGCTTAGATTTAAGGTGTCAGGTTTCAGGT
>SKZT01000242.1 GCA_007127235.1 Desulfobacteraceae bacterium | reverse complement strand
TGCGCTTTGGCATGACTTTTATCGAGGCCACCGATCTTTTTTCCAATACCGGATATTCCATCTTCAAAAAAATCATCGGGCGTGGCGGCTGTATCAAAGGAATCAACGTCAAAGGACAGTCCGACAGTCTCAGCAAAAACATACTCCAAAACGAATATGCAAAAGAAATTGTTCCGGGGTTTGGTGCCCAGGGGATGACCTGGATGCGAGTGATGGACGGTCGTCTTGAATCCAACATTGTGCAGTTTTTCAGTTCGGAAGAACAGCGCCGGATTCTGGAACGTTTTAAGGCCCAGGATGGTGATGTGCTGCTGATGATTGCCGATGCTTCGTGGAATACCGTCTGTTCTGCACTGGGACAGTTAAGGCTGCATGTGGCAAACCGTTTGAATCTGATTCCCCACGGCATATACAAACCCCTGTGGGTAACAGGCTTTCCTCTTTTTGAAGCTACCGACGAAGGATTGACTTCAAGCCACCATCCATTCACCATGCCTTCCCGAACCGATTTCGACCCTTCCAACCGGGAGGAGCTGCTTAATCTGAACTCCCGGTCCTATGATCTGGTGATGAACGGGGAGGAACTGGGGGGTGGTAGTATTCGTATCAATGATCAGAATCTGCAGGAAAAGATTTTTCAGGCACTGGGGCTGTCTGATGAGGAAGTTGAAGAAAAATTCGGTTTTTTTCTGCGGGGACTTTCATACGGCACACCTCCTCACGGAGGTATTGCCCTGGGCATGGATCGCGTAATTTCTATCATTCTGGGAGCACCTTCCATCCGGGAGGTTATCGCATTTCCCAAAAACCGGAGCGCTTTTTGTCCTCTGACAAATGCGCCCGCCGGTGTTGCCCATCGCCAGTTGACTGAACTGAGTCTCCTGGGCGAAAATTCTGCCCCGCTGGTTCCAGGGATCGAGCCTCAGGCAGACCTGGTGGATACCCTTTCATGGGTGTCCCGCATTGCAGTGGATCCGAATCAAAAAGCAACAATTAAAAAGGCGGTGGAAGACGCCGTGGATTTGGCCGAGGTTATGATTACCCACGATGAGGATCAAAAGCCACTTTATTCGGTTGTTTCCCTGAAAAACCGCACCCGGCAGGGAAAGAAAGCCCGTGTAAACCCGCTGGCTGAAAATAGGGATCTCTTTAAAAACGCACCGGCAGTCAAAGGTGGCTATTTTAAAGTGTCAAGCATCTTGGAGTAAGAGATAATTTCATGAATTCAACAATTTTTTCATTTTATCCTCCGGAAGAAAAACCGGGCAGTTTAAGAGTGGCTATCCAGCCGAACATGTCCTGTGAAGGATGGCCATCAAACGCCGGATCCAATGCCCTTGAAAATTATACAGCCCTTGAGGATGCCACAGTAATCCGCCTGGTGAAAAAAGCAGATGCAAGGATTGTCGGCTCTGTGCATATGAGTGAGCTGGGTTTCGGCCTGGTGGGAGATACGGGTGGGCAGGCTGTCCGGGAAAATCTGGCCGATGTGGCTTTGATTACTGACAATATGGGTGAAGCCCGGGTGGCTGCCGCAGTTTCAGGCCTTCCGGGATTTAAGCCCAGCTGCGCAATTGTTTCACGGCTTGGATTAATCGGACTGATTCCATCCATGGAGAGTTGGGGAATGGTTGGCCGCAAAATCCCGAATATCAACTCCATTATGGCGGCTGTTTGTGTCAATGATGGACAGGACTTTTCCATGACCGGCGAAACCTTGCCGGATTTTAATAAAGGTCTGTTACAATTTAAGCAATCGGCAACCATCGGTGTGGCTGAAAAATACGAAAACAGGCTTACCAACTCCGAAAGATCAGCCTGGAAAAGGGCTGTTGTAATGATGGAAAACGCAGGATTTCAGATTGAAACCATCAAAATGCCGGAGGCAAAACTTTTTGCACAGGTTCATAATGTCATAGGTGCTGTGGAAGCTTCTTCAAGTGCCGGTAAATACGACGGGGTGCGTTATGGTCACAGGGCCGCTGGTACGGCCAACTGGAATGAGATGTATTTGAAATCCCGGGGGGAAGCCTTCGGCACTCTCATGAAGGCCTATCTTTTCCAGGGAGCCTATTTCCAGTTTGAAAATTTTGCCGCCTTTGAAAATGCCTGTCGCGTGCGGGGGAGTTTGGTGGATGAAATCAACCATGTTTTATCAAAGGTCGACTGGATAGCCTCGCTGACCACACGCGAAAAACCGCATGCTTATAAAACAGCCGGTATTTCAGAACACTATGAGGCGTTCGCCTTTACCATCCCGGCAAGCCTTATGGGACTGCCAGCCATTCAACTTCCGGGAATCGCATGGGATGAAAATGTGGATTTTGGATTGCATATAACCGGCAGTCCCTTGAGCGATCCGGAAATGCTGGCCCTTGCCGCATATCTTGAGCCGAAAAAAGGGGGAGGTTCGAAAAAATGACATACGAAGCTGTTATCGGCCTTGAAGTCCATGTGGAGTTAAATACCCCCACCAAGCTTTTCTGTGATTGCCCCAACAGACCCGGTGATTTACCCAATCTGAATACTTGTCCTGTCTGCCTTTGGTTTCCCGGCGCACTGCCTCAATTAAGCCAGGAAGCTCTGGAAAAAGCGGTGACAGCCTGCCTGGGCCTTAACTGCACCATCCAGACCGAAAGCGCTTTTGACCAGAAAGTATATTATTACCCCGATCTTCCAAAAGGTTTCCAGCTATCCCAGCACCACAAACCCCTGGCTAAAAAAGGATGGCTCGATATACTTGTTGATGGTCGAAAAAGCCAACGGCTTGGCATTCACCATGTTCATATGGAAGAAGACGTTGCAAAGCTGATTCATGAAACCGAGGGACGCACTCCTGTGAGCCTCGTGGATTTTAACCGGGCCGGTGCGCCTCTGATCGAGATTGTCACAGAACCGGACATTAGAAGTCCCGAAGAAGCCATGGAGTTTTTGAAAGTGTTGCGCTCCCAAATACGTTATACCGGAGCTTCTGAATGCAGTCTGGAAAAAGGAAGCATGCGTGTGGATGCCAATATTTCCATACGACCCCAGGGCAGTGGCATCATGAATACCAAGGTGGAGGTCAAGAATATGAACTCTATCCAGAATGTAGGGGATGCCATCGCCTATGAAATCAAACGACAGACCGGATGCTTCGAAAAAAGCGAACCTGTGCTTTTGCATACCCGTTTATGGGACCCGGAAAAACAAATGACAGTTCCCATGCGGAGTAAGTTTTCAGGTCCCTGTGTGCCGGATCCCACAGTGCCAAGAATTATTATCAATGATACATGGCTTGCCGAAAAAAAAGCAAAACTGCCTGAAATGCCCATTCAGAAAGTAGAACGTTTCATAAAATCTTATGGTCTTACCCGTGATGAGGCATTGATCATGAGTCAGGATCGTGATTTGTCGGAATTTTTCGAAAAAACAGTGATAAATTACCATCAACCCCGCAAAGCAGCCAACTGGATTACATCTCACCTGATACCGGCCTTAAAAGAACGTGAAATATCAATCAACGAGGTCTTTTTGACCCCGGAACGCTTTCAAAGCCTTCTTTGTATGCAGGATAAGGATAAAATTAACGCCAAAGCCGCCAGGGAAGTTTTGCTCCGGTTGCTTGAAGAAAATAAGAGTCCTGAAGAAATAGTGGAAGAACAAGGGTTTCGTCAGCTCTCCGATATCGATGATTTGGAGTCCGTGGTAGAGCGTATACTCCAGGACAATCCTTCCGGAATTCAGGACTATAAAGCCGGGAATACAAAGGCGCTCGGGTTTTTTATGGGAAAGGCCATGAAAGCCACTCAGGGAAAAGCCAATCCCAAGATGCTCAAAGAGCTGTTTACTAAAAAACTGGCATAATGAGGAGTGCAAAAGCAAAGCTTTTGAACTCCTCATATCATCAACCAATGGCTTGAAAAACAATAAAAGCAGTACTG
Organism: Desulfobacteraceae bacterium; assembly: GCA_007127235.1. GTDB lineage: Bacteria > Desulfobacterota > Desulfobacteria > Desulfobacterales > SKZT01 > SKZT01. The sequence continues at coordinate 4,800 of SKZT01000242.1, read as the reverse complement.
AATTTTATGGAAATATTGACATATAACGAAATGGACCCGAAAGGGCTCTCAAAACAGGTGAAGAAGGTTGCGGCCATGCTTCAGGCCGGCGATTTTGGCACCGCCGATGTGAAAAAACTTAAAGGCACCCGTTATTACAGGGCCAAACTCAGCAGCAAGGACCGGCTGCTTTTTACATTCGGGCGCTATAATGAGTCGGGCTGTATTCTGCTTCTCGAAGTGATCAAAAACCATGCCTATGAAAAATCAAGGTTTTTGAAGGGTGCCCAAATAGATGAGGAAAAAATCGATTTTGATGTTTCGAGCGGGCAGATGCCCAATAAGGATATAACGCCTCTGGTTTACAGAAATCCGAAGCGATCTGAATTTCATATCCTGGATAAGATTATCTCATTTGATGATATTCAGCACGAAGTTTTCAACCTGAGTACTCCACTCATTGTGATCGGGTCGGCGGGAAGCGGCAAAACGGTGCTGACACTGGAAAAACTCAAGCATATGACCGGTGATATTCTTTATGTCACCTTGTCACCCTATCTGGCGGAGAATGCCCGTAATTTATATTATGCCAACCAATACGAAAATGATCGCCAGAATATCGATTTTCTTTCCTTCAAAGAACTTTTAGAGACCATTCGTGTGCCTGAAGGGCGTGAAATTAACTATCGGGAATTTGAACAGTGGTTTGAGCGCTACAAACATCATGCCCCCATCAAAAACACCCATCAGCTTTACGAAGAGTTCAACGGGGTTTTGACGGGCTATCCGGTGGATCGTCCCTATCTTGATCGCCAAAGCTACCTTGAACTTGGTGTTCGCAGATCCATTTTTCTCAGCAGCGACCGGCCGGCAGTTTATGATATTTTTGAAAAATATCTGAATTTTTTGAAAGACAGCGGATTTTATTCTCCCAACATGGTTTCCTGGAAATATCTTGAGTTATGCCGCCCGAAATATGATTTCGTGGTGGCCGATGAAGTTCAGGATCTCACCAACATACAGATCCGGCTGATTCTCAGAAACCTGAAAAACAGAAACAACTTTGTGCTCTGCGGCGATGCCAATCAGATTGTGCATCCCAATTTCTTTTCCTGGTCGGCCGTGAAATCCATGTTTTATGAGCAGCGGGTGCAAAACGGACAACCCGGGAAGCGCAGCGAACAGCACAGAGAAATTGTCCGGGTCCTAAACGCCAATTACCGCAACTCAATGTCTGTAATCGATCTTGCCAACCGGCTGCTGCTGATCAAAAACGCCCGGTTCGGATCCATCGACCGGGAAAGCAACTACCTGGTGCGATGTGTCTCCGAAAAAGAAGGAAACATTGAATTTTTGGTCGAAAAAGATAAGGCCAAAAAAGAACTCAACACAAAAACCGGCCGATCGGCCCGGACAGCGGTTATCGTTATGCGCTCAGAGGATAAAAAGGCCGCACGCGCTTTTTTTAAAACGCCGCTGTTGTTTGCTATCCACGAAGTCAAAGGTTTGGAGTATGAAAATATCATTCTGCTCAATTTTGTTTCGGGCAATGCCCGCGAATTTAATTCCATCGTCGAAGGCGTTACCGCCGAAGACCTGACTCAGGACCTAAAATATGCCCGTGCACGTGACAAGGAAGACAAGTCCCTGGAAGCCTATAAATTTTTTATCAACGCTTTGTATGTTGCCATTACCAGGGGCATTTCCAACGTCTACCTCATTGAAAGCAATACCAACCACCGCTTGTTTAGCCTCCTGGGTTTGTCCACCCGAACCGGTGATATCAAGGTTGCCTCCCAGGTGTCCACTTCCGGGGAATGGCAGGAGGAAGCCCATCGGCTTGAATTACAGGGCAAAACCGAACAGGCCGAAGAAATCCGGCGGACCATCCTGGCCCAAAAAGAGGTGCCCTGGGAGGTCATGACCCCTCAGAGTATCGATACCCTTAAAAAGGAAGCCCTTGATCCAAAACACTATAACCGTAAGGCTAAGCAGCTGCTTTTCGAATATGCGGTAATGCATCAGGTGCCTGAACTCCTGGAGCCTTTGGCCGCCTTAAAATTCAATCCGGCAAAAAACGCCGAAAAGTTTCGGCTCTCCATTGAAAACAAGTATTTTCAGGATTATCAGGGTAAAAAACTCACCGAGATTAAAAAAAAAGTCGAATTGTACGGAGTTGATTTCCGTAATCCATTCAATCAGACACCCTTGATGATCGCCGCCCATCTTGGCTTGGATGAACTGGTCAAGTGGCTTATTAACAGCGGAGCCAATCGTTGGCTAACCGATAACTGGGGACGTACACCACTTCAAATCGCCCTGCGCCAGGCATATCGATACGAATTTTTTGCCAGGGATCACATTGGAAAAATCTATGCCGACCTTGCGCCTTCCAGTATCAAAGTGAAGGTGGATGACCAGATGATCAAAATCGACAACAAACTCATGGAATTTTTCCTTCTAAATTCCATGATTGCCCAGTTACAGGATCTTTTGAGACAGGAAGCCAAATGGAAAATACCAACATTTGAAACCGCCAGTTTCCTGTCAGCTCTCCAGTATTTCCCGGATCATGTAATCGCAGGATACCGAAAAAAACGGCCATACCTGTCCTCCATTCTCGCCAAAAACGAAATCAATCGTAACGATCCTTATAACCGAAAACTTTTTGTTCGTATCCAGCGTGGCCAATATATCATTAACCCCAACCTGGATATTGCCATCCAGGATGACTGGGTCAATATCTATGACCTCATCAATATCGATTTGTTAGAAAAAGAATCCCAGGATCCTATCCTGAACCAGTTTATTCAACTGATCCGAAAACTTCAGAAAAGGCCCCCGGCGCCTTAGCCTTGGAGGAACGCGACATATTCAGCTTAGTGTATTTGATAAATTTTGATGATTGTAACGAATTTGGGCATGAGGGATGATTTATTGACGGAGTGCAAAAGCTGAGCTTTTGCATTTATGGTGAAAACACGATGAGCAATCCTTTTTTCTACGGCAACGAAGTCTCCGGGGAAGATTTTTGCGACCGGACAGATGAGCTCGATGAGCTGAAAAAAGATGCCGGCGCCGGTCTGAATGTACTTTTGTATGCTCCCAGGCGGCTGGGAAAAACATCCCTTTTGAGAAAGCTTCAAACACAGCTCGAGCAATCAGGGCAATACACAGTGGTCTTCTTTGATTTTTTCAGCATATCTTCTGTAGATGAGTTTATCCAAAGATATTTCAATGCGGTTGCCCAAAGCTTTGATACGGTTCCCGACAAGGTTTTGAATTTTATGAAATCAGTTTTGAAGCTTCGACCGAATATTATTGTCACCATGGGGCAAAGTGGTGAACTTTCGTATGGATTGAGCATAACCAAACGAGAACGGGAATCGACCCTTGAAGATGTTTTAAATCTTCCCAACCTGTATGCGAAAGCCAAGAAAGCAAAAGTAGTGGTTATTTTTGATGAATTTCAGGAGATTGAGCAGTTCGATCTGGAAAAAAAATTCAGAAGTGTTATCCAGACACATGGCAGGCAAGTCAGCTACTTGTTTAGCGGAAGCAAGAAATCAATTCTGAAGCGCATGTTTCATGACAGCTCCCGGGCTTTTTACAAGTCGGTAAAACATATGCATATTGGCGAAATATCGTTGGAGGAATGGATTTTATTTGTTCAGGGAAAGTTTGAACGAACCGGCAAAAAAGTTGGTGTGAAGCATATCCGGGAAGCCTTCGGAATTACTCAGGGATTCCCGTATTATATGCAGCAGCTCATGTTCGAAGTTTGGAATGAAACGGCTGAGGTGGTGGATGAAGCTATCTTACAAAACGCAGTCAGGGTCATGTGCGAACGGGAATACGATCTTTACAGTTATATCTGGAGTGATCTGACCATAAACCAGAGAAAAACATTGAAATATATTATCATAAACGATGGAAAAAACCTTTATGCCAACGAGCAGCTTGGTGATGCCGGCCTGACGGCTTCCACCCTAAAAAGCACCTTGGACGGGCTATTAAAAAAAGATATCTGTGATCGTAAAAATGACCGGTATTACCTTGTTGATCCCCTGATGAGCTATTGGGTCCGGCATTACATGATTTCTGAGCACTCCCTTCCTTAAGAATAAGGAGTGCGAAAGTTTTACTTTCGCCAAACGGCTGCAAGACGGTTTACTCGCCATCAATAATGATCACAAAAAATTCGAACCTAATCTGAGCGATTTTTTCTGTAAATATCTGTGATTCCGGTGAAGGGCGGAATCCAGGTCGGAACAAATTTGCATCCGATAACATCTGAAACCTGTTGGCATCGACCAAAGAGATGCTTTGTGCAGCAAGTCCCCCTTTGGAAAAGGGGGATTTAGGGGGATTTAAAAAAGCCCATTTACCTGACGACCAACCATCCTGTTATCGACGTAACTTAGCATCGTCCCTCCGGGACTTGTTTTTGAGGGCGTGATTCTCCGGTGGTTTTTAACCACCGGATGGGATTTTACAAAAAAGAGTCCTGAAGGGACGGCTTTAGCTCCTGCAGTCGTAACTAGTATAGCAGAGTCATGGTTGCGTTTAGAGCATGGGTACGAGAAAAAAATGCAAAAGCACAGCTTTTGCACTCCTTCAACAAATCATTCCTCACTTCCAAATTCGTTACAATCATCAAAATTTATCAGCGGTGTCGAAATTAATTTCCGATGGCAATGGCTGCTCATATTTTATAATGGCACAGATTTATTCGGTTTCCACGCTATTACTAGTTTTAGGAGATCAAGAGTTCTGAAATTGGAGATACCTGAAACCCGAAACCGGAAACCTGAAACCTGA
>SKZT01000222.1 GCA_007127235.1 Desulfobacteraceae bacterium | reverse complement strand
TTGGCGATGTTCCCGTCACGGATCTTCCTGTGGTGGCGGCAGCTCCGGAATACATGGAGCAAAAAGCGACCATCGATGCCATATTTGCCCTGGCCCTGGGGCTTTATACTTATGTCAATCCCGTTCCCACAGTAACAGGAGCACCGAATCTGGTTGACCTTTTAACCAAAGATTGCGCCGATGTCACCGGGGGCATATTAAATGTGGAAACGGATCCTGAACAGGCCGTGGCCAAGATGATGGCTCATATCGAGGCGAAAAGAAACAAATTGGGAATATAGATCACAACCTGTAATACGGAGGTTTGTAATGGCGGATATACGAAAACAAAAACTTGAAGATTATGTTCAGCAGCTAATAAGAGAAGAGTTAACCAAAAAAGAAAGTTATCTGAAAAAGCAACGGGAGAGGAATAAAAGACATGCGGAAAAAGCCAGGAAAGAGACTTTCCGCAGGGAAGGGTAAAAAATTAACCTTGCACGTTTAGATGCGAAGAAATTGTAGGTGCGAATTCATTCGCACAGCTGAGTTTGCATACCCGCGGGGTTTATTTTTAGCGCGTGAGGTTATATATACGCCGTTGTGCGAATGAATTCGCACCTACAGGTAAACCCATCATCCGGGTCCGACCAGGCACTCTACAAAATGCTGCCTTCGGTCCTCTTGGTCGCCAAAAACAGGGTGGAGATTAATGGCGGGTGAATATTCGCTGGCCGGGACTGTGCGTCCCAGGGCTTCGGCCATGGCACGTACATGATGCGGTCCGGCCCCGCAGCAGATGCCAATATAGTTGATCCCCATATCTTTGGCCGTTACAGCAAAATCGGCCATCTCGAACCGGCTCAGGAAAAAGGGGTCCAATGCTACCGGAAAAGCGTTTTTCCCGTCATCTCCCCGCAGATCGAAAAAACAGGGCTGTTGCTCGTTGGTGCGGTATGGCACCGGCAATGCCGCCACGTGCCCGTCTACGGCCTCGCGGATTTGTTCAAGAATGGGAATCATGGTTTTGGGACCCCGTCCGCAGTTGAGCCCCACCACTTCAGCACCATCTTTTTGCAGGCGCTGGCATGCTTCGGCCAAAGAAAGACCGTCACATGTGGATTGGGCCACCGGGCTGAAGGTAATAACGGCGGGAAGGCCAGCCTTTTTGATTTCCTCCAGGGACAAAAGTGCTTCGCCGTAATAGTTGAAGGTCTCGGCAATAATAAAATCGGCACCTCCTGCTTTGGCCCATTGGACCTGTTCGCGAAAAATCTGCCTGACATTTTTCTCAGAGGTTTTCAAATCCGAGGGATCGTACTCCCAGGTATTGCAGAGGTTTCCGGCCACCAGTGCCCCGGTTTCGCCGGCGGCTTCCACCGCCAATTCGAGAGCCTTTACGTTCAAACGCTCCAGGGCATTTTCGATACCGATTGAGCGCAGTTTCGAGCGGTGACCATAGTAGGTGCATGCCACCACCACATCGGTTCCCGCCCGCACAAATTCCCGGTGAAGCTCCTGAACCACTTCAGGATATTTAAGGACCACCTCGGGAACAAAAGGACCCGCTTTCAAAAATCCCCTGCGCTCCAGTTCGAAAATATAGCCTTCCGCAACCAGCACTTCGTTTGCCTCAAGTCGTTCCAGTAATGTTTTCTTCGACCTTGTCATTTCTGTCTCCTCAACTATCAAAAAAATACAGGCCTAAATATTAAATTCCTGTCCGTCACGGGCCGCTTCAACCTTGAGCTCCGGTGGGGTTGTTTCTTTGATTTTTTTTCGGGCAGCAGGGACATTTTCCATAAACCATGTACCAAAATGCATTATTTTATGTTTATCGCCGCATTTGCAGGTTGTCAAGATATTGATTATTTTTGTTTTAGTTGATAACCTGAAAATAAAATCTAACATGATTCATCTATGGGGAGCAAATGACAGGTTCAATTTATAAGCGCAAGATATCGAAAATTCTGGTGGTGGTTGCGATTTTCACTTTATACGGATGCCAAAGCGGTATTGAGCGGCAGCCCGCCGGAACTCCCCTTAAATTGTCCCTGGCCGTATCGCCTGCAACCTATTCTGCACTTATCGCCGTCGCCGATGAAAATGGATATTTCGAAAAAGCGGGTCTTGATTTATCGATAGATCTTTATCCTTCCGGAAAAGAGGCTCTCGAAGCAGTGTGCCGGGGCGAAGCTATGGTGGCGACCGCAGCGGATATCGCATTTTATGCAAAGATCTTTGAAGATCCTTCTCTGCGTGTTCTGGCTTCAATAGGCACCAACACCGGAAGCCAAATTGTGGCCAGAAGGGACAGAAATATTCAAAAACCTTCCGACCTGGCAGGGAAAAAAATCGGTTATAGCTCCGGGACAGTCAGTGATTATTTTCTGTATGCCTTTTTAATAACGGAAGACATTTCTATTGATAAAACCATGCTTGTGGATATTGCCCCGGCCAGGCAGGCTGAGGCCATAGTAAACGGTGAGGTGGATGCGGTATCTGCTTTTGAAATATTTGCATTTTCGGCAAAGGAGAGCATGGGGGAAAATGCTGTATCATGGAACAGCCAGAACAATCTTGGTTTCCATTGGCTGCTGGTTACCAGAGAAAATTTAACCCGGTCACCTGAAGTGCTGAAACGACTCCTGAAAGCCCTGATAAAGGCTGAAGATTTTGTTGTCCACAAAGAGGAGCAAACCAAGAATATGCTGGCATACCAGTGGGGCTTTGACTCTGATTTCATGGCGTATTCCTGGCCGAAAAACAGGCTGAGCGTTTCATTCAGCCAGTCCATTGTTATTTCCCTCCAGAACTATAACATTTGGCAGCAGAGCAAAGGGGAAATTTTAGCAGACAGGTCTGATGTTTTGGATTACCTGCATTATGCCATTCTGGAGGAATTAGCTCCGGTATTGGTTTCAATTTACCGTTAAAACCATATGAAAATCAAAAGAAAAATCCTTTTAAGTGTTGCGATATCCCTTGTAATTTCTCTCATTATTGTTTCCGTGGTGTTTTTTGTACACTGGCATATAGCAAATGAGATCAATCTTCGTCGTAATTACCATGATATCAGGGGCAAGATTTATGCGCTGAACCTGTTGATAGCAAAATGGCCTGATCAGCCCAATCCTAGTCGTATACGCCAAATCAGGCATACACAAAATTCTGTTGAGAATCTGCTGCAATCCACAAGAGGCTTTGATGTTTTCAACGTTCGTGAAGAAGCCCTATTAAGACAAATAAGAATGAATACACAGGATCTGGGGTACTCTCTTGACAAATTAATCCCGATTACCATTGATCAGACAAATCCTGTGGAAGCGGAGAAATACAGACTTCTGGTATCACAGCTTTGGATAAAGGCTCAGTTTATCTCCGATGATACCAACCGGCTCATTGAGATCAGCCAATCACAGATGGCAGATACTCAGAAAAAAGGCACCATTTTGACACTTGCGCTGCTGACTGCGATGGTGTTGACCAATGCCGCCATTTCTTTCTTTTCGGGCAGAAGTATCGCCCGGTCACGAGAAAAACTTCACGGAAGCCGGGAGCGCCTTAGTCTGGCAATAGAGGGGGCAAAAATGGGCATGTGGGAGCTTGACCTGACCAGCGACCACATTGTTGTTTCTGAAAGGTTTGCGGAAATCTTCGGGGTGGAAACGCCGGGGGAAAGGGGCAATATTTCTGACTGGCTCGAACTGATCGTGGAAGAAGACAGGGTAAGGATTCAAAATAACATTGATAATCCCAAAGGCGATTTTTATCGCTTTGAATTCCGTCTCCACCGGGCCAATGACGGGATGCGCCGGTGGGTCATCAGTGAGGGGAGGCTGCAGAGAAACAGGCAAGGCAATCCCGTAAGGATGATTGGTGTTGTCCGGGATATAACCGAACAAAAGCAGGCCGAAGAGGCCCTGTGGACATTGAATGAAACTCTGGAGCAGCAAGTGGTCGATCGCACCAGGTTGGCCGAAGCCCGGGCAAAACAGATTCAGGCCCTTGCAGTGGAACTGATCCAGGCCGAAGAGGGAGAAAGACATCGAATTGCACACCTTTTACATGAAGATTTGCAGCAGATCCTGGCTTCCGCCCGGTTTCAGATTCAGACCGCCCTTCAGACCAGGGCGTACGAAAAAATTCTGGGCACTGTGGATACGCTGCTTATGGAGTGCATCGAAAAATCACGCCGTCTTTCCTACGAGCTGAGTCCGCCGATTATGAACCAGTTCGAACTGGCAGAGGCCCTGAAATGGTTGGGCCGCCAGATGGAAAAGCGTTTCGGGATGCAGGTTATCGTGAAGGGAGAGCTAAAACAAGCGGTTGATAGTTCTTTGAAAACATTTTTGTTCAGGGCTGTACAGGAACTTTTATTCAATGTGGCCAAGCATTCCGGAATAAAAGCCGCAGAGGTTGATTTTTCAGGCTCGGATACTCACATTATCATAAAAGTCAGTGATCATGGTAGGGGTTTCAACCCTGAAATCCTTGAGTCTTCCACAATAGATACCGGGTTGGGCCTGCTGAGTATACGGGAACGGTCAAATTATATTGGCGGCAGTCTCAAAATCGAAAGCCGCCCCGGGCAGGGCAGCCAGATTACCCTGACGATTCCATTAGGAGATAGCCAATAAGAATCAGACGCGGGTTTACCTATAGGTGCGAATTGATTCGCACAGAGACGTAAGTAAAATCGGATGCGCAAGAAAAGAGCGCTGTGGTGTGCTTTTACCTGTAGGTGCGAATTCATTCGCACAATGTGAACCCCGATTTTAACAATAGGCTCTAAAACCGTTTTCCCGGAAATAAAGTTGTTGGATGGTTTTAAAGAATTTTCTGTAAATCCGTGCCGGATTTTAAGTGCGAATGAATTCGCACCTACATTTGTTTTCTTCTTGAAAAATATAATGTTGTGCCGATTCCTCCCCAGAGGACACAGGCTGCAATCACGATCCGCTGAAGGGGACTCATGCTTGCCGCAGAACCGGTTTCGGGATCTTGAATACCGGATTCACCAAGAGGTATGTGGATCATTGCCCCATGTCCCAGCTGGCGAACCTGCACGCTCCATGTGCCGGGTATGCTATCATCCGGCACGAAACTGAACCGGCCGTTTTCATCCAGTTCTGACTTAAGCCAGGGCACTGTTGGCTGATTCGGAGCAAAAACGGCTACCTGAGCTTCGGACATGGGCTGTCCTGTATCGTATTGGGCGGTTATTTCAATGCCGGTTTTTTTTGTATACCCGGCAACCACACCGTGTGCACGGACTTCCGTGAAACTGTACAGGACCATTACAACAAGTAAAAAACCGCCCAATAATTTATGCTTCATCTTTTCTTCCAGGATTTAATCAATGCCATTCAACAGCACAATGCCCTTCCCCTGCATGACCGATATGCATGCCCTCCAGTTTGATTGCATGAACTTTTCTACTGTCGGCAAATGGAGCAAATCCAACCGCTTCAACGTTCAACGGATCGTCCGCAGCCTTGTCCGCGCGGCCAAAGATATGGTCGAAGTGAAATGTCATTTCCAGGTCGGCGACACCCCCTTCGGTAAGAAAACCTTTGCGCTCATCACCTACAAATTCTCCGCACCTGTAAGTGGCTTCTTCATCAGTCCTGATTCGAAAATCCACTGTTTTGCCATCTTTTTCCGCTTTTCCAATTAAAAACATGGAATGACCCTGCAAGAGTCCGGACTCGTCTCTGACCATTTTCCAGGAAATGGCATTATAATGACCTGCCGGAGCATTTGAAACCTCTCCAACGAGCACGGGCGGATCGTCTTTGGCATCCATTGCCAAATCAACAACATGGGTATTGTCAAGAGAAACCTTTTTCAGGGCGGTTATTTTATCGTCTGAATGAGGGTCATATGGCGGGTCGGTTTGATAAGCAGTGATATCAGACAAAACCACAAAAGCATGAGAGAATGTGAGACTCCATCCGTCCTTGGTAAGTTTGGGAGCAATGAATCCTTCGGTTATCAGCTCCTCTCCATTGGCGTAGAATTTTAAAGTTCCTGACTGAGCCACTGCATTGGATGCAGCCAAAAATAGACTCAGGACCATAAACAAGAAAATTGAATAAAAGACTTTCTTTTTCATTTCATACCTCCTGTGAATCGTTTAAATTTTTAAGTCTAGCCCGGAACAGAAAGTTTTTCTGAAAAGCTAAATTAATATTTTATATCAGTTTCCAGTGCAATCACCAAAAAAACCACGAGAGTTTACCCATGGGTTCATCCCAGAGGCACCTTCGTGGTTTTTTTTATAATATTTCGCTGTATCTGTTGGTTATGATTTTGTTTTTATTACACAATTTCATATTGCGTATCGTGAAACACGTTTACAATACACAAATCTGCTTGTCAAGGAAAAATCCTGGGTTACCTTACCTTGAAAGTTATGTCTTCCAATACTGTCCCGTCTTCGGCTACAATCTCCACATACCATAAACCCGTTTGAGTGGTATTTTCCAAAGTGATGTAACTCCAGGTCCTCATTCGGGGAAATTTAATCTCCAGCGGAACCTCACAGTACTTTTGGCCTTCATGATAGTAAACATGTGTGAGAGTGTATGGAAGGGCGTCGGAATAAACTTCCATCCAGACATGAGGGTTTCGATATTCGTTTAGTGAAAAAACGGACTGCTCACCGACGCACTCTCGGGCGTGTACTTGTGAACAGGTGAAAAGACGGGAAATTCGGGGGTTATATTGCAAAGGGGGGACCGCCGTTGGGATTATTGAATCGGTCGAGCTATCCCCGGCAATTTTTACCGGTTCATTGTTTTCGGAAATGACGGAAATATTGGCTGATAAATTATTATGAACATGAGAAAGAGTAAGGGGTTCAATCTCAGGAACAACCGTTTCGTGCTGGATTTGAACAGCTGTTTTTTGCGCCACAAGCGGTGCCTGGCCGGAATTTGAATTTTGCAGATTATCCGTGACGCCTTTTGGGACAGGCTGATAACTTCGTACCTTTTTTCCTGTCAAGTAAGATGCAAAGACAACAATGATCAACAATGGAATGATTGCTTTGAGGCCGATGCGCGGATTGCCGTCGTCTTGATTTTTTTGCCGGCGAGAATCCAGACCTGACCGCAATTCTTTGAGTTTTTCCCGAAATCTCAAGTCGTTGGCTTCGATGTTTTCTTTTTTCATCCGACATCTCGCAAAAAAGTATAATAATTTATTGCCAAGCCCCTTAACGAAATAGTATGAAATCTTTCCTTTACATTCGCAAAAGAATTGTCCGAAAAACTGTAGGGCGAAGTATCGCATATCGCACATGGCTTGTCAACAATGGGGATTTTGCCGTTGTGGTAAATTTGCCCCACTTCAAAAAAACATCAGGTGGCAGACGGCTTAAATTTGTGTTTATAATCTGTTTGGTTGTGCATTTATTGGGGGTTTGCGCCGGAAAAATGATTAACCCTGAAAGGTACTATTATGCTAAATTACAGCTTTATCCACATTCCTTCCATAGGACCTGTTACTGAAAGGAAAATATGGAATAATGGCATTAAAACGATGGATGATTTCACTAAAAGCGCACCTGGTTTTTTCTCAACGAACAAAAAAAATACAATCCTGGATTTCATAAGCCTGTCCAAGAAACATCTGGATAAGCAAAATCCACTCTTTTTTTATGAGCACCTTCCCCCAAGCCAGCAGTGGCGTATTTTCAAGAATTTTCAGGATAAAATTGCATACCTTGATATTGAAACCAACGGTGTGAACTTTGGAGGTATAATTACCACCATTGCCTTGTATGATGGAAAAAGCATCCAATATTATGTCAGTGGGTTAAACCTCCATGATTTTAAAAAGGATATCTATAAATATGAAATTATTATCACCTATAACGGAAAAACATTTGATATCCCCTACATTGAGAGGTATTTTGATATTGGGCTGACTCAAACGCATCTTGATTTGCGGTTTATACTTCACAGCCTCGGTTTCAGCGGCGGGCTCAAAGCATGTGAAAAACAATGGGGTATAGGCAGAACCGGATCTTTGGGGAGCATAGATGGGTTTATCGCTGTTTTGCTGTGGAATGGTTATCAAAAGACGGGAAACCAAAAGTATCTGAACACCCTTTTGGCATATAATATAGAAGATGTTCTAAGTCTCGAGCATCTGATGATTTCAGCTTACAACATGAAATTGGGCGAAGTTCCCTTTTCAATGGATAAAATCGACATTCCCGTGCCACCCGAAAACCCGTTTAAGGTTGATGAGGGCATCATTAGTAAAATCCAGGGGCAATTTTGCAGATATGAGTAGAATCCCTTAATACTTCCAAAGGAAGGACTGAAAAATGAAACATGAATTAAAACCAGTGGTTCTGGCAGACATGGCAGAGTATCAGGATGGAGCGATTGTCAGCAAGACAATTATTGAAAAAAACACCGGTACGGTTACTCTGTTCGCTTTTGATCAGGGGCAGGGGCTCAGTGAACACACAGCACCGTTTGATGCTATGGTTCAGGTGCTGGATGGTGAAGTGGAAATAAGCATTTCCGGTAATCCGTATCATTTGGCGAAAGGTGAGATGATCATTATGCCGGCCAATGAACCCCATGCATTAAAGGCCGTAAAGCGATTTAAGATGCTGCTTACCTTGATCAGATCTAAATGAGATAACTGCTGTGGGGTGATGAAAATTGTCACATAAGGGGCCTGATTTTCTGAGTTTTGTTCTGTTGCAGAGTCCTTAGGTGTCAGGTTTCAGGTGTCGGGTGTCGGGTGTCAGGTTTCAGGTGTCGGGTGTC
>SKZT01000186.1 GCA_007127235.1 Desulfobacteraceae bacterium | reverse complement strand
TCAACATCAAATACCAGAAGGACCGGATGATGCAGGATATTGTGGTTAGCTCTGACCGGTTGGCCACCACCATCAAATTGGGGACCCACTATGCCATGATGACCAACTCCAGGGATGAAATTAATCAGATTATTAACAATATTGGCACGCAGAAAGAAATCAACAATATTCGAATCTATAATAAGGAAGGCCAGATTAAGTATTCGAACCGGCCTGTTGAGGTAGATCAGACTACCAATATCAGGGATGAAGCCTGCTATATTTGTCACAGAACAGAGCCGCCTCTGTTAACCCTGCCTCTGGAAGAGCGGATGAGGGTTTTTACTTCATCGGAGGGGCAACAGTTGCTGGGGATAATCAGTCCCATTTATAACGAACCCGGATGTTCCACCGCTTGCCATTTTCATCCTGAACAAAACGAGATCCTGGGAGCACTTGATGTGGTGATGTCTCTTGCAGATGTGCAGCAGGAGATTCGAAATTATGAAAAGGGGGTGTTGGGTCTTACCCTTTTTGTGTTTCTCATTACTTCGGCCATAATCTTTGTTTTTGTACATAAATTCGTTAACCGGCCGGTATTGGAACTTATAAAAGGTACCCGAAAGCTGAGTGAAGGTGAATGTGAGGTTTATGTCGATATTGATCAAAAAGATGAAATGGGTGAATTGGCAGAAGCCATTTGCCAGATGGGAAAAGAAATATACCGAAAGCAAAGTGAACTTAATAAACAACGGGATGAATACCAGAATCTTTTTGAGTTGGTTCCCTGCCTGATTACCGTGCAGGACAGAAATTACAAATTGATCAAATATAACCGGGAATTTGAGGAAAAGTTTCATCCGCTGAAAGGCGATTATTGCTATCATGCCTATAAAGGAAGAGACCGGAAGTGTACGGTTTGCCCGGTTGAAAATACCTTCGAAGATGGCGGCTCATATGTGAGCGAGGAAGTCGGGTATCGCAAAGATGGATCAGTACGGCACTGGTTTGTCAGGACATCACCCATTCATGATGCTGAAGGAAACATTGTTGCAGCCATGGAAATGAGCCTGGATATCACCGAGCGCAAACAGCTTGAATACAAACTGGAAAAGTCCGAAAAAAAATACCACGCAATTTTTGACAGTATTCCCAATCCCGTATTTGTTCTCGATATCAATACCTTTGATATTCTTGATTGCAATGAAAGTGTAAAAATGGTGTATGGGTTTAACAAGAATGAAACATTGAGTAAAAATTTTTTAGAGTTTTTTCAGGGAAAGAACCGGGACGATTATGCATTCAAACTGTCAACTGCCAAGGTGATTAACCGGGCCAAACAAACTGCCAAAGATGGCAGAACATTATATGTGAACATTCGTGTATCTCCATCGGAATACACGGGTCAGAAGGTATTGCTGGTAACCACCAGTGATATTACCAAAAGGCTTGAGGCCGAGCAGCAGATGATTCAAACCAGCAAGCTGGCCACTTTAGGCGAAATGTCCACAGGTGTTGCCCATGAGCTGAATCAGCCCCTGTCGGTTATCAAAACAGTTAGCAGCTTTTTTGTCAAAAAAATCGATAAGAATGAAGATGTGGATAAAAACACGCTTTATACCATGCTCAAAAAGATTGATAGCAATGTGGACCGCGCGTCACGAATTATCAATCATATGCGTCAGTTTGCGCGAAAATCCGAACTGAGCCTGAGCAAAATACAGATAAACGATGCTGTGGATAAGGCGTTTGATATTTTCAGCCAGCAGCTCAAATTAAGGGGTATCCAGGTGGTCAGGGAAATCAGCGAGGGCTTGCCGCCTATAAAAGCCGACACGCTTCGCCTGGAGCAGGTATTTATTAATCTTTTGGTTAATGCTCGCGATGCAATCGAACAATCCTGGGAAAAAAAGATGCATTTGGCCTCAGCAAATGGAGAAGACGTTCCCGAGAAAATAATTTATTTGAGAACTTATCGAAAAAAAGATAAGGTTGTCGTTGAAATTGAGGATACCGGGGAGGGTATTCCCCAGGAAATTCTTGAAAAAGTGTTTGAGCCTTTTTTTACAACCAAACAGGTGGGAAAAGGTACGGGTTTGGGACTTTCCATCAGTTACGGAATTGTCAAGGACTGTGACGGGGAGATTCGGGTAAGCTCACCGCCGGGAAAAGGCGCTTGTTTTATTCTGGAATTTCCGGTGCCCCCAGAGGATATTAAAAGCTAGGAGCATTATGAATGATACCATTGAAAATAAGGTCCTGCTGGTAGATGATGAAGAAGATATCCGCCTGGTGCTGGGAATGTCCCTACGTGACATGGGCTACGAGGTGCACACTGCTGAAAATGGGGAAGAGGCCCTGAAAAAATTTCAGGAAAACCGACCACCCATCGTACTTACAGACATAAAAATGCCGGGTATGGACGGCATCGAGCTGCTTCGTAAAATAAAAATGGAAAACCCTGAAACCGAGGTTATCATGATTACCGGGCATGGTGACATGGATCTGGCCATCACCAGTTTCAAAGACGAAGCATCTGATTTTATTACCAAGCCCGTAGATGTTGATGCGCTCAATGTAGCTATCCAGAGGGTCCGTGAAAAAATACTCATTCGGCAAAAATTAAAAGATTATACCACTCATCTGGAATCTCTGCTGGCCGAAAAAAGCAGGACAATCGCAGGTGCCCGGCAAAAAGACGTAAAAAAGCCAAAAAATGTTGAACCTCAGACAGTTCAAAGCAGTTTCGGAGATATTTTTAACCAGCTTCCATGTTACATTACAATCCATGACCCCCGTTTGACTTTTAGTTCGGTAAATAACCGCTTTAAAGAAGATTTTGGAGATAAAACCGGTTCCAAATGTTATCATGTATGGAAACAGCGCAATGAGCCTTGTGAACCATGTCCGGTACTCAAAACCTTTGATGATGGTCAATCCCATCAAATGGAAACCGAGTTCATAGCCAAAAGTGCAAGGCGCGTAAATGTTCTGGTGTGGACATCTCCTGTTCGAGGTGCCGACGGCGACATTACCAGTGTAATGGTCATGGCCACCAATATCGACCAGGTGCTTGATATTCAGGATCATCTTTCTTCACTGGGCCTGATGATCGGTTCGGTTTCTCATGGCATCAAAGGTCTTTTAACCGGTATTGACGGGGGATTATACCTGCTTGATTCGGGTGTCTCCAAACAGGACAGCAGGCAGATCCGGGAAGGCCTGGATATTACCAAGCAGATGATTGGACGTGTCCGTAACATGGTGCTGGATATTCTCTTTTATGCCAAGGACAGGGAACTCAACCGGGAGCCATTAGAGGTGGAATCCTTTGCCGAGGATGTTGCTGAAGTGGTGGAACCCAAAATGAAAAAACAATCCATCAGGTTTATCAAAGATTTCAGGCAGCCCCTCGGAGAGTTCAACATCGATTCAGGCTTTCTTCATTCCGCCCTGGTCAATATCCTGGAAAACGCCATGGATGCCTGCACGGACAACCATTCCAAATCAGAGCACACCATTTCATTTGTCGTCTGTAAAAATGGGAATGATATCGTTTTTGAAATAGTTGACAACGGTATTGGTATGGATGAGAAAACGGCTTCCCAGATATTTGATATGTTTTTTTCCGCAAAAGGAAAGCAGGGCACCGGTCTCGGACTTTTTATTTCCCAGAGAATTGTAAAGCAGCATGGCGGAGAGATAATCGTCAGATCTGAAGAAGGGGAGGGCACCACCATGACAGTTCGGATTCCTGTTGACGACAAGACTTCAATAATATGAAAAACTCGCAAATCTTTCCATTCAATAAAAATATAATCGATGAGATCAAAGATGCTGCCGGAGCTGATTATGTAGTGACTGACCCTGATATTTTAAAACAGTATGACCGGGATGCCTCTTTTCTTCGTGCAATTCCTCAGGTAATGGTCATGGCGCAGTCTGCTGAACAAATCAGCAGGCTTTTAAACCTGGCCAACAGAAGAAAATTTCCAGTTGTGCCCAGGGCCGGTGGCACCGGCCTTGCCGGGGGTTGTTTGCCGATATCCGGGGGGGTGGTGCTGAATTTGTCTTCCATGAACCAGATCCTGAGCATTGATACCCAAAATCTGATTGCCGATGTACAACCCGGTGTTATTACTTTAAACCTGCGAGATGCTGCCAGAGAAAAAGGTCTTTTTTATCCTCCGGATCCTGCAGGCATGGATAAAAGTACCATTGGCGGAAATGCTGCAACTTCTGCAGGAGGCCCATCATGCCTTAAATATGGTACGACAAAAGATTACGTATTGGGACTGGAAGTGGTTTTACCCCAGGGAAATATCATCATGACAGGGGGTTGTACACGCAAGGGAGTGGTTGGATATGACCTGACCCACATCATGGTGGGCTCCGAAGGAACTTTGGGAATTATTACCAGGCTTTTTTTAAAATTAATACCGCATCCTCCGGCAGCTCAAACAGTGGCGGCTATTTTCCACACTCTCCAGGATGCCATGAAAGCTGTCACCGAAATTCAGATAAGAGGACATTCGCCGGCCGCTCTTGAATTTATGGATGCCCGATGCATGGCGCTTATCAAAGATTTGATACCATTGAGCATTTCCGGAAATAAAGGTGCTTTTGTCATTATGGAATTAGACGGTGCAGTGGAACAAATCGATGCCTCCATGTCGGCGATTATACCAATTTTAAGAGAAATGGGAGCTTCGGAAATCCTGAAAGCTTTAAATGAGCATCATCGGGAAAGCATCTGGACCGGGCGGCGTCAAATCTCAAATCGAATTCGCGAAAATTCTGTTTTTAATGTAGCAGAAGATATCGCTGTACCTGTCGGACGAATCGCTGATTTGGCCGACAACATGCCGGAAATTGAAAAACGATGCGGGGTAAAACTTTATGCATTCGGGCATGCGGGCGATGGAAACATTCATATCAACATAACCGCTTCCCAAAAGGATCACCCTGGAATTGACGATGCTATCCGGGCTGTTTTCAAAACCGCCCTTGCCATGGGGGGTACCATCTCAGGCGAGCATGGAATCGGATATGCGAAAAAGTCTTTTATCAATCTCGAATTATCTCCTGTCAGCATTGCCCTTCAAAAAGACATTAAAAAGCTTTTTGACCCCAATATGATTCTCAATCCTGGCAAGATATTTTGATGACAGGTTGTTTCCATCGGATGCGGGTTTTACCTGTAGGTGCGAATTCATTCGCACAGAGGCGTTTGTGTAACCCGGTACGCAAAAAATTAACCGCATCAGTATGCGAGACTCAGCAGAAACTTTCAAATATTCAAATATTGCAAAATTTCCCCGGAAAAACTTTTCAGATCCTTAAGATTTTTGTGGAGAATACCAACCACCACTTCCGGATCGATTCGGGCATAATCGTGAACAATGATGTTTCGGAATTTTGCCATTTTAATCATTGAATTGCTGACAGTCTCTGAAATGACCCTGTTTTCAAAAAGCACCAAAAAGAAGTCTTTGTTATCCCTGGGCTCCCGCATGCCGCTGCGGGAAATAATATGAGCGGCAATATCGATGCAACATTCGCAGGCAAGGTGCAATGTTCTTTCAACAAAACGTTGATCTTTTTTGCTCTGGCGATAGTTATTTAGAGAAATTGTTTCATATTCTTTCAGATCACTGAGGTATTCTCTTAAAAAATTGAGTTTGGATTGGATCACTTCAGTATCATGCATATCAGGTAACTCCGAAGTAGGATTTCAACTCTTTGCGGTTTCGATCAAGATAATATTTGAAATCAAAATATTCTTTCCGCTTTTGAATGGCCCATGCATGTTCTTTTTCAGAATTTCTGGCATACAAAAGAACACCATGGGTCAGAACTTGCCGAATCATTACAAGAGAAGCCAAATTGAGCACAACTATATCCGTTTGTACCTCAAAAATATTTTCCAGTTTGTCCATCAGTTCGAGGCGCAGGTCAAAAAAGGATTCAGATGGTAACTCGGGATCACATCGAATGGCGATGTCGATATCGCTTTTGGGACCGGCATGACCAACAGCAACAGAGCCGAAAAGATATGCGGACTGGATAGCCGGACACCTTTTAAAAAGGCTCAGCAGCTCTTTCTTAAATCTCGGAATGTTGTCTGTAACATTTTTTTGATCTTTCATAATTAATTCCTAACAACCCATATAGGGATTGTAAAGATGATTTCACGTTAGGTTCAAAAATTAGAATCGCCGTTTTTTTCAGGGGAAAACTTGACAATTTGAGCTCCATGAGGATAAAATCTTTTCCCAATTAGCGGCAGAAGCCGTTTGAACAAAAAAAGTAATAAGATAAATGTTCAAATTGAGCCATGAAGGCTGAATGTTCCAAAACGGAATAATAGCTTTTATGGCTTTTTTTTGTTGGAATAAGCCCTTTACGAACCTATAAATCCTGGTATGGAGGCAATATGGCAAAAATTAAAACAGGTTTATTATGTTTTGTGGTGATCTTTATGTCTGCGCAAATGGTATTGGCTCATCACCTTTGGGTAACCAAACAAGACGATGTTTATGCCGTGTGCAGGGGAATGATCGCTGAAAGGCTCGATAATTATGATCCTCAAAGAGTGACACAAATAAAGGCATTTGGAAAAGATG
This sequence comes from Desulfobacteraceae bacterium, assembly GCA_007127235.1. Classification (GTDB taxonomy): domain Bacteria; phylum Desulfobacterota; class Desulfobacteria; order Desulfobacterales; family SKZT01; genus SKZT01. The sequence continues at coordinate 2,241 of SKZT01000186.1, read as the reverse complement.
GCCATGAAGTTCCTTTGCAAAGGCATGACAGAGAGGATGGCGCATTTTTCAGTTCGGATAAGGAAATTTCCATGGCAGTGGTCCGCTCTGACTGGGGACATCGTGTTAACACGACACAGGGAAAAAAGTTTATGACCAGACAGGAAGCTGAGCAGGAAGGGTTTCGAATTATAAATTCGTTTTTCTCCACACAATTTAGCAAATCATTGTTTGCAAACGGTGGTGCGATTACAAAACCGGTGAACATGATGCTTGAGATTGTTCCATTGAATAGCCCTTTTGAAATGCCTGCAGGCGAACCGCTTCGTGTAAAACTTCTTTTTGAAGGAAACCCTATGCCAGATACTGCGTTATTTATGGAAACAGGACAGGAAATTAAAACTGACAAGGAAGGCATTGCACAGGTGGATATTGATGAAAAAGGGATCCATTTGATTTGGGCCAGGCACCAGATTCATGCTGTTGATGATCCGGGATTGGACCACCATGTGTTTACAACATTTCTTAACTTTGAGGTCGAATAGATGAACCCAATATATAAATACACCTTGATTTTATGGATTTTTGGCATAATTTTATGTTTTAATTCCAATTTGGTTTCAGCACACGGAACAGCCCATCGATTGCTGACCGATACCAATGCGGTAACTGTGGAATTTTTTTATTCAGACAATGAACCTATGAGTTACTCTGAAATCCTAGTTTTTAGTCCACGGGACCAGAAGTTGGAATATCAGAACGGAAGAACCGATCAAAAAGGGAGGTTTTCCATTTATCCCGAAATTCCCGGAACATGGAAAATAATAGCCAATGACGCTATGGGACATAAAGAAACAGCGACCATTCAAATACAGGAGGATATAGCTGAGACACCCGGCGGGCAAATGGGCAGAACGGTTCAGGCAGAAGGTGATGGATACTTATCACGATTATCCACGGCAGTGAAAACCGTGGCGGGGTTGAGTCTGATACTTAATGTTTTTCTGGTTCTGCATTTGTGGAAACGAAATAGTTTTTCCAGGAAAGAATGATATATGACATTAAAAAGTATGCTTGTAGCATTGTTATTGATATTAACTGGCTGCACCGGTATTCCAAAAGGCATAACTCCTGTGGATGGGTTCGAAGTTGAACGCTACTTGGGCAAATGGTACGAAATCGCTCGGCTGGATCACCGTTTCGAGCGAGGTTTGATTAACGTTACGGCCCATTATTCACCGCGGGAAAGCGGAGGGATCACCGTGGTCAACCGCGGCTATGATCCTGTGGAAAATAAATGGAAAGAGGCTGTTGGAAAGGCTTTTTTCATTGAAGAACCGGATATTGGTCGCCTTAAGGTTTCCTTTTTCGGTCCTTTTTATGCAGCGTATAATATCATTGAGTTGGACAAGGACGAGTATTCCTATGCCATGGTGTGCGGGCATTCTCTGTCTTATTTTTGGATCCTGGCACGGCAGAAGCATATGGATCAAGAAACTTTGGCAGACCTGGTGAATAACGCTTATGAAATGGGTTTTAATGTGGAAGAATTGATCTATGTAAAGCAGGAATAGAACTATAAATCTTAGGATTAATACAGGAAAGGTAAAACACCAATGAATGAATTGAACGCCTGCCGACAGTGGCTTAATGAGATCAACTGGGATATGATACATGAAGATGCCGTAACCATGTTTCTTGAATGGGGTAATAACAACTGGCGTGATGCCTTGCGGACCCCGGTAAGAGGAACAGACGATTATTCCATTTATTTTGTTATTGACACCTGGGAAGAACCCAAAATTGTACTCATGAAAATGACCAAATATGGTTCTACCACTTTATGCGAAAAGCGGCTTCCGGAAGATATCGCAAAGCGGTATATGGAATCCATTGGCGGAATTAAGGGCATCCATGAACTGAGCTCTGATATCAAGCAATGGTTGGAAAATGAACTGGAAAAAACTGAATGAAACCATCAGGTAAAAGATACTAATAATGAAATTGGCTTTTAATACGAAATTTGTTGAAGCTTCTTTTTTATCTTCTTTTGGAGATAAAATAAAAAACATGATTGAAATCAGAACCAACCCGATAACTTCACGAACCTCACGTATTAAATATGCCCCCATGAAAGAAATAGAAACCGGAACCCAATGTCTGCCTCCAAATCCGCCCGAGGCAGACAATATTGAAGACTGCCCATTTTGTTATCCGCAAATTCTAAAAACCACACCGCTCATCAATCCGGATATTTATCCT
>SKZT01000193.1 GCA_007127235.1 Desulfobacteraceae bacterium | reverse complement strand
GATATTGACAGGAGTGAGCCAGAGGAGGGAGTCCGGAAGCCATGTAACCGGGATTTCCTGAAAGAGTTCTTTTGCCCACTGGTAAGTGGTGGGGCGATATTTTAAGTTGAGTTTTCCGTATTGTACGACGGGTTCCCAGCACAGACCCCGGGCCACATAGATGGCATCTATGTCAAATCTTCCCCAGATACTGTAGGGTTGGTGCCATCGGTCATCAAAGTTTTGGCCTAGTTGTTCCAGAACCGGAAGAATGACTTCAAGAAAAAAGCTGTGATCAAAATTTTTCCCCATGAATTTGAGTTCAATAAAAATGGTTTCACCGAGGCCGAAAAACTTTTTTTCCATAGGATACGGAAAAATGATCGTATCAATGGGCCATCTGACCTCGGGCAGGTGTTTAAAATTTTGCCTGCGAAGAACAGAAAGGCTTCCTTGTTTTTCCCACGGGGCCATGGCCGTTTTCCATGCATGAGACTGGGCGCTGGGCAAATGTTCTTTAATAGCCGTGCCCAGTACAACGGAGATTTCAGCCGGAAAATAAGAGGGTATATGAACAAAAGCTCCGTTTATTTTACAGGCAATGAGATAACGGAAGAGCTTAAGTGGTAAAGGGGACGAATATCGTAAGGTCATAGAGTAATTTCACATGTTCTTTGGGCCATCGTCGAATATTCCATGCATTCAGCATGTCTTTGGATTCCGGAGTTAATTTTGCCATGAAACGGCCCCAGTAAAACTGTTCTTCCTGAAAATCCTCGATTTTTAAAAGTGTGAACAGGATATCCCTTATGTCAGGACGAAGAAGAGACCGAAAGATAGATGCCATTTCAAGCATGTGGATAAATTCGGTTATTTCCAGAGGGATCAGGCCATGCTTTTCCCGGGTATTGGCATTAAAAAAATCAAACGGTCTGGGATAGAAACGAACCCATAGGCGATTGTTTGGAATGGTGCGGCTTGCATCGAAAATATATGTGCACAGCACATCGCTCATGTTGCCCCTTGGTGATTCCCCGGCTGTTGGAAATATCACCAGAACACCTTCAATTTCGGAGCCATGATAAACCATGATATCCTGAAGCCAGAACTTGAGTTTTATTTTGGGCAATACCGCCAAAAAATGCTGAGGGTCACGCACAAAGCCCCAGAAATTTTTTTGCCGGAAGCAATCGTGAACCGGCCGGGGGATTTGATTCACCTCTCCCCATATAATGACCGAATGATATGCTTGTTTTGAAAATTTTTTTTTGTGCCTTTGAATATCGCTGCAGGTCTGGCAGAAATTTTTTCGAAATGATTCTTGTTTGGGCAGTATCCAGCACCGTTGGCATGGATGTGTCAAACCGGCCAGCGGATGGCCCAGTTGCGTTTCCTGGCTGAGGATATGCGGTTGTGTGGCAATAAGCTCCAGAACCGCCAGCAGTTCGCTTCCGTCACGGCAAATTCTCAACCAGTCAAAGTTGGTCAGCACTAAGCGCCTCTTTCAGGATCTTGTAGTGGGATATGCCATCGGGCTTGCACCACTGATCCGGTTTAAAGGGCTTGTATCCTTCCGCTGAATTTTTGATTTCATATCGCCGGCTCCAGTCGATTAAAAAACTTTCGGGCAATATATGCAACCGTATGCTTCCAAAACCCAAATACCGATGATTTCCGATTTTGTGGGCCAGTCCGGGTTCCAAAGCGATACACCAGGCCATCCGCTGAAGTTCTTCTTCCGTCAGGTTCCAGAAACGAAGAGAAAACCGTGCTTTAAAGCCGGGTTTGATTGTACGGATAAAACTGGCTTTTACCGTGTCTGGTTTGAAATTATCGAGCTTTTTTACAACCGGTGCCAGGGGCGCATGTGGAAAAAGCCGCCACTGATCGGCTATGACCAGTTGTTTGGCTGTTGCGCCGGCTTCATTGTGCCAGCGTCCATTTTTAAAATACCATTCTCCATAGGGATAAGGCACCTTGAACCATTCCAGATCGGAATTTTCGAATTTTGCCGTATCAAAAACCAGGCGCCCCATAATTGCTTGATTGGGAGCATCCCCCACCCATCCGAAAAGACTGTCCGCGGGATTCAGGTATCGAATATCCACACTTTCATTTTGAGAATCGGATGCAATGGAATAGATATGGCGAACCATTCCTTTGATACTTCGGCCAGGGATAGCATAGGTACGATCTTTCAAACGATCGTTGTTGGCGGGGGGGGAAAGGGAAAAAAAATCCCATCCATTCACAGGTTCATCATCTATGGTGGTCTTAAATGAGGGGTCCCCGCTTTCCTGGATATTAACAGGGGTGAGGGTTTCCGCTTCAATGACCAAGGTACCGCAGTATCCCCCAAAGGCTCTGTGAGACACAAACCCCCCTTTGGCAATGGGGGGAGTTTCAGAAGCGTTTTTGGTTTCCTGCAAAAGAGGGGCTTTGGGTTTCATGGCTTCCCAGGCGTCATTGTTTTTCAGGATCAATGCTTTCCATATACCTTGACGGGCCAGTGGAAGGCTGCCGAAAAGTTCACGGGTCAGTTTTGTTTCCCCGCCGGTTAAAAATTCCAGAGTTGACAACTCTGCCTGCACCCACCCAAAACCGCTGGTTTTATCCCCGCCCAGTGGGATATCTCCCTTTTTGAAATCCTGAAGCAGATGCTGAAAAACCCGAATGGCTTCCATATTATCCATGGTGATGTCCTGAGTGTCGATTCGGAGTTGGAATAGCAACTGATCCCCACAGGCATACAGATAATCCCGTTTGGATGCTTCAATAGGCTGACCGGTTCTGGGATCCATCTTTATACCATCCATTGAACACCAGTTTTGTGCAGGATTATCGGGATTTTTCAAATAGGCATCCGAAAAAAACAACAAACCCCGTTGGCCCTGGGTTCCAAAAAGCAGGTCTAAGAGGTTTTGAGTCTTTGAGGATTCACCCCATAGTGTTCGAAGCACCATGGTGGCTCGTTTTCGGAAGGCTCCCTTGATAGTGGCTCCCGGAATATAAATTTCCCATTGGCCTTCCTGCTGTGGCGACCCTCGAAATGAAAGCATTCGCATAAAAATGGTATCGTAGGGTTTGCCGTATTTTTTGGATATTTCCCGGTTGTTTGGCCCCCCGGCCCTGAAATCGATGTGATGCGGCTGTGAAAGCTCCTGTCGCGTGCTTTCCCGGTACCATTTCAGCAAAGCGATCTGGGTTTCATCGTTACTTATACTTTTTTTCAGGTTGTTGGTATTAAGCAGGAATCGAAATTGTATGCGGTCATGGGACTGCTTGAATTCCTGCCAGGCATCGGAACTGATTCCGGATGGCGTAAAATCAGGATTATCCCAGTCTGATTGAGTGATCTTACCGTCCAAAAGCATTTTTTTTATGCTCAGATGATCCTCCCGGTTGGCGATTTCATGATCCACCCACACATCGCTTTGAACAAGCTTGATATGATGATCCACCTGCTGAAAGATTTGCGGCAGCACTTTATTGAAAGCCGGGGTGAGTATCCGGATTATTTTTGTTTCATCTTGCCCGCAAGCTTCCAGTTCTTTTTTGATATTGTCATCAAATCCAAAGGAGCCGGCAATTTCATTCCATGCGCTGTCATCCAGAGTGGAAACGGTCTCCGTGACTTCTTCCAATTCCTTGATAACGCGTTTGGCCATGTTGGCTTTTTTCCCCAGCCGTTTGGCAAAAGCGGCTTCCGCCTGTTCCGGGGATTCAAAAGGCTGCTCTGCCAGAGGTTCAATTTTGGCAAGGAGTTTATCGGACATCCCATGTTTTCCCTTTTGAAGACGCTTGATTCCCGGCTCTGTCAACTTATAGGAAATATGCTCTTCTCCTGACCGGGAATTCAACCATGCCGCAGTAATCCTTGGGAGAAAATCGGCTATTTTTTGTTTCCAGTCCTCCGGATTGAGAATGGGTCCGTGTGCAACCATTTCCAGACGTTCGCGGATGACATCCGGAATTTCCTTCAGCGCCTCGATTAGATACCGCCCCTGAATGGATTGAAATGCAGGCACATTTGCATCTACTTTTCCCCAATTCCAGCCCACCAGCACCGGATTAGCCGCGCTGAATTCGATATCAGTCCGAAGGTGGTTGGTATCCACCAGGGTTTCAGGTTCGGTATCGGGTTGTTTCAGGCGCAATTCTCCCTCAAAACGAAGACGGCCCAACCCCTTGCTTTTGCCCGCACCGAACCAGAAACGTCCCTGTATGAGTTCCTGAAGCACATAGTAAAGCTTTGCATCATTCTCATTTCTTGTCAGTTCTGCATCTTTGACTTCCATGCGGAAATCAAAAGCCGCATGTTTCATGACTGTTTCCATTTTATAGTTGGCGTTGGCTTCCGCAGCCCATCGATCATCATCAAGCTTGATGCCCATACGCAGATCAAAAAGACGATCCTTGAGATAGCTTTCTTCCTGAAGCTTGCAGTCTACGCGCTTAATTAAGCCTGGAGGCATATCTTCCCCATAAAGCCGTTTCCACAATTCGTTGAGCAAACCGATATTCTTTTGATTTCGTGACTGACCAATAAAGGCATCCATCAATGCCTGAGCCGAACCTGAAATCTGTCCCGCAAGGGAAACAAGACGATGGGTCCCGTCACCCTGGCGGGTAAATATGGTTTTTTTCGAATTGCCTTGATATATAGGACTTTCTGCAATTATGACTCCGGAAATAATCATGGGTGAAATATTCCTTTCCGCCTAATTCGTGCCTGTCCGGAAACGCCTATACTCCCTCCCCCAGCCCCTCCCAGAGGGAGAGGAGTTTCCGGAAAGGCACTAATTCTTCCACTCGGTTTTTCTATTCGATGGTCACCTTCTCAATATATGAAAAGTACATTACCTGTTTAGTGAAAGCAAGGGAGTATGTAAATAAAATTTAAGATTTCACGGTAATGTTTCTATTCTTTTTCCTGATATATCAGAGTAATGGTCACGGTGCGGTTTAATGCGCGGTTTTCGGGTAACATATTGTCATGTAAGGGATCAAACGGTCCCACGCCCGAATATTGAACGCCCGCTGCTTTTCTGGTGCCCAGAGCAGTGATGATTTTGTCATACACGGCTTTGGCGCGGCGCTGGGAAAGCCTGATGTTATAGTCTTCATCACCAATGATATCCGTGTGGCCCACTATGTTGACCGCAACATCTTCAATGGCTTCTATACGGTTCACAATATGGTCAACAATTGCTGCATTTCTCTCCTTAATGTCTGCACGGTCGAAATCGAAAAGAATCAAGGCGTATTTTTCTTCTACCATGTAACCCAGGTCTTGAGCAAGAAGCTGTTCTATTCGGATAGAGTTGATTTCTATGGGGTCGGAGGTCGTTTCAAGGGTGTGATTTTCGATATCTTTTACTACAACATGGGCTTTTAATTGATTATATTGGACCAGGTTTTCAGGTCGAAAAGCTTCTGATAAAAGCATAATTTCCGGGGGCAATGCTCCGTCCCCGGATAGTGTATCAACAGTTTTGTCATTGCTTAAAAAAGTAATTTTCCATGAATCCAGGCCGTGTTCCGAGTCTATTTGGGACAGTAAGCGAATGGATTCTGTATCGCTCCGAGCTTCGATATACGTGCTGCGAACCGGATCAAGAAGCTCAGGGTGGCTGCTGTGAATTTCAACCCGTTGGTTTTCCTCCCGCCCCTGTTGTATGCGACTGGTGCTGGGGACTTCAGGAAGATTGCGCGCCAGCACTTCCATCCGCCCGGGACTGACGCCCCAAATGTATTGCAGATACGCCCTTACGGATTCAGCACGCGCACGTGATAAATCGATGCGTCCTTTTTCCTCCCCATAATCGGAGTTGCATCCGATAATCCGTATTGTCGCCTCGGGTTTTTGCTGAAGACGGCTGCCGATAATATTGAGTACATGAAGATATTTCTCCCGGCTTCCGCGCAAATCAGCTTCAGAATATCCCTCAGTTTCCTGCTGCCGGTCAAAAGTTGCGTAACGATCGGGAATAACGCTTTTTCCCGTATCGAAATAGATATAGTTCAACATGGGGGAGCTTTCGACGGTGGTAATTTCTTCAATATTTATCAAGTCGGGAACCAGACTGACAGACCCGGTTGGCGGTAAGAAAAAACGATAAGAGAGCACGTAGTGATGGATCATTTTAGAGGAAACCGCTTCAAAAATCGAAGGCAACTCAACGGCTTCATATGCTTTCCAGGCCTGGCCACCATGGGTGGTGCTGAAAGAATTAAGAAATGGATCCAGTTGTTTTCCAGGCATGTAATCGATGGCATAAGCTTCGAAAGGGGGTGTCTGCCGGGCTGCTTCCATGACCACCGAAGACCCGAAGGCGCTGTTGATATCTTGTCCGTCGGAAAAAATCACCATGAAATTGTTGGCATCAGAAGGAAGTTCCCCAAGCGTTAATAAACCGGCCAGCATTGCCTCATAAAGGTAGGTTTTTTCAGTCAATCCCCGATGAAAACTCTCGTTCAAAAACGACCTGAGTTCTTTAACATCGGAGGATTGTTTAATTTTGACATGAAGATTTCGGTTACCAAACTGGGTGGTATCGCGGTCCTGAAACACGATAATGGTAACAGTATCGATTGGGCGTACAATGCTGAAAATGTTTTCAACGGCTGAAAGAGCAGGTTTTACCGCATTACGCAATTTCATGGAAAAAGAATTGTCAACAACCATAACAATGTTGATGCTCACTTTCTGGCTGGTGGCAAAAGGCTCCAGGGATAAGATTTGGGCAATTTTTTCGTTACGGGACACGGTAAAGTCGTCTTTTTTGAGGTCCAAAACGGGATTACCCTGAGAATCGAAAGCTGAGACCAGAAGTTTAGAGTCTTCAAGTTCTTTGACCTCGATATTCGACACAATTTCCGGGCCGGTCACCCTGATTATTTCCTGGCAATAGGCTCCGGATAGGAAAGTGAATGTTATAGACATCACCATCACCATCATGAGTGGAATGCTTTTTTTCATTGTTCCTCCTTGATTTAAAATTTTTTTCCTGATTTAAACGCATAAGTCTAAAAGTATTGTTATTTTAGTCACGCCCCTGGAAGGCCTCCATTTTTATGTATTGCCAAACTGGGACGATGGTTCTGTCGTGATAACCCATTAGCAGACACGGTACAAATTCGGGTTCCCTGAAGGGGAACTGTGTTATAGCCGGGGGTTTTAACCCCCGGTCAGGCAACATCAATTTCGGAGTCCTGAAGGGACGACATATCATCTTGAGTTTCTCCCGGTTATTTATTCGGTTGCTTACCGGTTGTTTTATCATCATTTCTGTGTCGTCCCTTCAGGACTCCTTTAATATTAACTTTACCGGGGGTTGAAACCCCCGGCTTTAACATGTCACCCTTCCAGGGTTTTTGTTGAATTCTGCCTGTTTTTTTTTATTCATCTTGCTCCTTTAAGCCAAAATCCCAATACTTTAGACTTATTTGGATCAAAGCTATTTATAGATAAAGTGAAAAAACTTCAAGATTAAATAACAAGGAACTGGCAAGATAAATATTCTAATTTGTGCCTGTCCGGAAACTCCTCTCCCTCTGGGAGGGGCTGGGGGAGGGAAAGATAACCTCCTGATATCATACACCCCCACCCCGGCCCTCCCCCAAAGGGAGAGGGAGTATAGGAGTTTCCGGACAGGCACTGCTAATTATAATCGAGTTTCAGCTGTCAGAGACCTTAAAAAAAGGAGTTTTTGATGTGGGAATTCAGTGAAGAAGAAAATTTCCGGAAATTTTTAGAAGGTACATTTTGGATCAAGGGTTGGAATGCCCGCACAAAAGAAATCCTTCAGCAGGTTCCTTCCGAAAACAAACCTGAAATAGAATCTCTTCTGTCGGAGTTAGGAAAAAAAATAGGACGGGAGTGGGCAAAGGAAAAAAATGTTCGAAAAATCGATTCGGTCATGCTCCAAAAATGGGGAAAAGCAATTAAAGCAGCTGCTTTGCAAAACCCGCAACAGCTGGTAAGGCAATTGCGACGACTTGAGCAGGAAGTGAACAATATACTTTGAGCTATGGTTGATGTATCTCTATTTGAATATCGAGTCACATTAAAAATTATGATTATAATCTCGAATATTGAGATTTGATGTTTATTGTTACTGTAGGTGCGAATTCATTCGCACAACGGCGCTTGTGTAACCAAACAGGCAGAACCTGTTATCATGATACAAAAAGGAGAATTAAAAATGTTCCAGCTGACTTTTTTAATAATGGCTTTCTCAATATTGGTGGTTTTAGGAATGGTGCATGCAAACGGGAGGGAAAATCAAAAGGCTGGTTTTTCCGGCCGACTGGAAACAGCGACTTTTGCAGGGGGTTGTTTTTGGTGCATGGAGCCACCCTTTGACAAACTGGACGGAGTGCTTTCCGCTACCAGTGGGTATACAGGGGGTGATGAGCATCAGGCCACCTATGAAAAAGTTTCTTCGGGACAGACTGAACATTTGGAGGCTGTCAAAATTGTCTATGATCCTGAAAAAATCACCTATGAGGAGCTATTGGATGTTTTTTGGAAAAATATTGACCCGACCCAGAAAAATGGTCAGTTTGCGGATATTGGTAAACAATATCGTACAGCGATATTTTTTCATGATGAAAACCAGCATGAACTGGCTCTGAAATCCAAAGAAAAACTGAATAAATCGGGTAAGTTTGACAGACCCATTGTTACCGAAATTCTTCCGGCCAAAGATTTTTATCCTGCAGAAGAATATCACCAGGAGTATTACTCAAAAAAACCTGTACGCTACAATTATTATCGTTTTGGTTCGGGGCGCGGCCAGTTTTTGGAAAAATTATGGGGTGAACAGTAAAGTTGCAGAAGTTTTGGCAGAAGCGATTTTTTTATTGAAAAAGCTATTGAAAAAGCTATT
>SKZT01000132.1 GCA_007127235.1 Desulfobacteraceae bacterium | reverse complement strand
TCCGGTTTGAGCATGAGATTCTGGTCTAAATCTTTACCATCGATGATTCTTCGGTAATTAACCCGATAAATTTTTTCCTCTGTGCCTTCGTGTCTCAAAAGGATAATTTGTCTCTTTGAGGCCCATTCGGTAAAACCACCGGCAATGGCAAAGGCTTGCAAAACGGTAAGATTTTTAGTCAGGGGATATTCTCCTGTATTAACAACCTCTCCAAGGATATAAAACTTTTTGCTTTGTGGATTTTTAACATCAACGGTAACGTGAGGATGTTCAACATATTTTTTTAAACCATCCTCGATTTTTTGTTTAAGTTCAAGCGGAGTCAAACCAGACGCCTGTACGTCATCGAGGAATGGGAAACTGATCTTTCCATCGGTTCTCACCAGCACCTGGCTTCGGGAAAGTTGAGGCTCATTCCAGGTCATAATTTCAAGCAGGTCCCCACTGCCGATGATATAAGTCAATGCCTCTTCTTGTGATATCGCAGCAGTATCATTGTTTGGCAATTCTTTCTGTTGTGCCAAACCTTCCCCTGTCAACGTCATCGAAAGCATTATGGCCAAAATCAAAACGAGAAAATTTTTTTTCATGATGTATCCTATTTAGCATTTAACACTATCTGCGGGTATCATTTTTTTGGATCGTTATAATAATACTTTTTCACATATTTTTTGTATTCGTATTGTGTCAGGGCTCTCATGTCAACATTATTTAGCACAGCTCCGATAATTTTTTCACGATCAATCATTTTTATCATCTCTTTCAAATGGTCTTTGAGGGTATAACCATGCCTGGTAACCAAAAGGATACCATCCACATACCGGGTTAAAGTAACGGCTTCAGCAGTTATGGTAAGGGGCGTAGTATCGAGTATGATTAATCGATCAGTGTACCTTTGTGAAACTTCTTTGAGTGTTGCTGCCATTTGATCTGATGCCAGCAACTCCGAAGCATTATCAACCAGGGATCCTGCCGGTAAAATAGACAGTTTATCAACCTTTGTTTTAAGCAGTAAAGTTGACAGGTCCGTTTTCCGGGAGAGATGTTCGCTTAGCCCCGGAATATCGCCCTTAAAACCAAACAATTTGTGAATACTCGGTTTTCGTAAGTCACAATCTATCAATAAAACATGCTTGTCAATTTCTTTGGCAATGCTGATAGCCAGATTGGCCGAAACAAATGATTTACCCTCGCCCGGTACTGCACTGGTAACAGCAATTGATTGTGGAATTTTACCCGACAACGGAAAAAATATATGGGTCCTTAAAATCTTAAACTGTTCCGCTTCAAATGATTGAGGTTTTAAAAGTGTGACAAGATTTTTATTGATGGTATTTTCATCATTTAAATCAGTGGCAGCTGAAGTCATCAGGGTTTTATTTTCAGATTTATTTTTTTGATCAACCTGCGCTTCAGCATTTTCCGGTACTTCATTTCTATCATTTTGAACCGCGGTCGGTTCTATATTTTGTGAGGCTTGTCCCAATTGTTGTGTTTGCTGATCATATTTCAATATATTTCCCATATTTCTGTCAAGTTGCTCCAGGTCAGTCCATTTTTCAATTGGAAATTCACTTTTTTCTTTAATCTTCATCTCCTTTGTCGCTTTTTTGTCAGGTTAACGGCTGCACTGATCATCCCAACACCCCCTTGAAGGTTTCAAGAACAGGATCAACGCCTTTTAAAACCATTAAAGCAAACCCTGCACAAAGTGCCATTGCAAACATCAAAGAAAGAACCGTAGCTGTCTGGTTGGTCCAAAACCATACCCGATCTTTGGGGGTCTCGATCTTTGGTATGGATACCAGCACCGGGACACCCATGGCAGATTCGATATCTTTTTTCTGTTTGACTGAAGAATCCAGAAATTCCAGCAAAAAGACGATTCCTCCTCCTAAACCGAGGGCGACTGCGATGGTCATCATAAATATTCTTTTCATGTCCGGCTCAGAAGGTTTAGAAGGCACCTGAGCGCGGTCAAGGATTCTAAACTGCTCCCCTCTTTTGCTTATTTCCAGGTTAACTGCCAGTTGAGCCTGCATCCTTCTGTCCTGCAGAGAATTATATGATCTTTGAATATTCTCGTAATCCCTTCTGAGGGTCAGCAACTCCTGCTCTTTAGAGGGTGTTTGCTCTACAAGCGCTTCATAATGAGCAATCTGTTCCACGAGTTTTTGAATTTCAAGCTCTAATTTCTGGATTTCCAGATTTGTTTCGTTTTGCTGCCGCACCAGAAGGTTTTGTCGATCAAGGAAAATTGGATTCATGATGGGTTTGGACGCCGCCTCTTCGCTTTCTCCGGAAGCTGTTGCAACACCTGATTCAATTTGTCTTTCCAGAATCCGGATCCGTTGTTTCAACCTCAAGATATCGGGATGACTTGAGGTATATCGACTGGTTAATTGATCAAGCTCATCTTTCATATTATGCAGTCTGACATACGGATCATTTCGGGCAAGCGTGCTTCCCGACGATGAATAACCGGCTGCTGATTGCTGAAGGTTTTCCAGTTCAGCTAATTGATTGCTTAATAAAAGCTGTCTTTGCCTGGCTCCACGTACATTTTCCTGTTTTTGGTTGTATTGCATCTGAAGTCGGTCCAGAATCCGAAGGTTGGTATCCAGTTGCTCCGGCAACCCCCCCATATTTTCCATTCGAAAGATTTTCAATTGGTGTTCAACTTCTTCAAGCCTCATCCGGGTAAGAACAAGCTGATCTTCAAGAAAATCGCTTGTTCCAATGGCCTCTTCTTCCCGCATCCTGAGATTTTCATTGATAAAACTATCAGCAAGGTCATTGGTAATTCTCATGACCATCTCCGGATCTTTTCCCTTGACAGAAACCGAGAACGCTTCCGCTGATGATCCCCGCCGGCGATCGCTGAAAACCTCTACAGAAATGTTTCTGCGAAGGCTTTCAACCTTATCCTCCATAAACATATTCGCTTGGTCAGGACCGGAAAACAGATTAAATCTTTTGATGATTTGCTCAAGGTTTGAACGGCTTTTAATCTGCTGGGATATGGATGCAATTCTGGATTCGAGTTCAGCCGAGACAATGGGGCGTACATATTCGGTTGGTACCCTTTGGGCCTGAACCAGAATCAAGGTTGATGCCGTGAAGGTCTGGGGCGTTCTAATTGCTGTAATGATGCCTGCAATCACCACTATACAAAACGGTATAATGATATACCATCTTCGCTTTAATAATATATCAAGATAATAACTTATTTGCAGGGATTCGGATTTTTCTTCCATGCTCAACTCACTTTGCTTCCGTTAATTTAAACAGTGTTTCACGGGCCTCCTGTGCACCTTCAAAATCATCACCCAAGCTTAGAGCTTTTTCGAGTGTTTTTTTGGCATTTTCCAGTTGTCCCTTTTTATAATATGCCATCCCCAGATGATAATGGACAGTAGGATTATCGTTGAGCCTTTCAGCAGCCTGCCTTAACTCAACCAGTGCAAAATCAATAAACCCCTGCCGGTAATAAACCCATCCGAGCGTATCCATGACATGGGGGTCATCAGGTAAAATTTCTTTGGCCAGGTTTGCATATTCCATGGCCTCCCGGAGATTATCTGTCCGGGTCACGAGAATATATGCCAGGTTATTGGCAGCAAAAGCGAATCTGGGATTTATTTCAAGCGCGTCCCGGTAATGCTTTTCCGCCATGTCGAATTGTTCCTGGGTTTCATAAATAATACCCAGCATCATGTGCGGTCCAGGTTGCTTCGGATCTTTTTTCAATATTTCCTGGTACTTGACAATAGCTTCATCCGGCCTGTTTTCAGAGAGCAAAATTCTGGCCAATGAATAAAATGGCGGGATAAAATTCGGATCATGCTCAATGGCTTTTCTATAGTAAGATTCAGCAGCTGATGAATCGTTTTTCAGGTTTAAAAACAAATCCGCTTTGAGACTATAAAGAATCGCTCCTGCCCGTGCATGTTCCCCTATTTCTTTTATTTTGTCATCACACATGGCTATGGCTTTATCCACTTCACCTTTACGAGCATACAGCATGATCAGACTGGTAAAAACATCCAACGCTTCCGGCCTTAAGGACAGTGCTCTCTGATAATTCCGGATAGCCGCATTATGTTGCTGCTGCGCATCATGAACCAATCCCAGACGATAAAAAACAGCGGGTCTTTCAGGATTTTGTACGGCGAGATCCTCAAAAACTTTCTGGGCTTCCGAAAATTTCTTCTGGGCCATCAGAGCATTTCCAAGATTCAATTTAGCCTGAAAACTATCCGGACGAAGTTTTAAAGCTTCGCGGCTATGGCTTTCGGCAGACCTGAAATCACGATCTCTGTTTTGAATCTCTGCCATCAAAATTCTTGCCTGTACAAGGTCGGGTTTAAGATTAATTGCTCTATCAACATATGCTTTTGCCAGGGCAATGTCCCCGCGTCTGAAATAGGCCAATCCCAGCAAATGATAAGCCTGGGCAAAATTGGGTTCTTCCTCGATCAATTTCGGTAACATGGCGATGGCATCATCATATTCATTTTTCCGGATATGAATTTCGGCCTTCAAAATAAGTGTTTGAAAATAATTGGGGCGTTTCTGGAGAATTTTATTGACCATGTTTTCGGCCTTGTCCACAGATTGCATCTGGTAATGCTGCCGGGCAACGGCGTTCATTACCCCGATATCGTCCGGCTGCACCTCCAATGCTTTTTCATACATGTTCAGGGCCTTTTCCTGGGCGCCCCGTGTGGAATAAAAACCTGCCAGCACCATATAAGGGGAAACATTGTTCGGGTCTGTTTGGGAAGCCTGCAAATATGCTTCTTCGGCTTTTTGGGGATTGTTTTGAGCGTGATAATAGTTTCCAAGGATCAGGTAAAGATCTACATTGTCGGGATTTAAACGGATGGCTTCGTTAATTTCAGCTTCTGCCATGCTGAACTCTTTTTGGGCAATGAAAAAATTAAAGAGCGCCAAACGGGGATTTATACCTAAAGGTTCAACGGCTGTGGCTTCCCTTAAAACTTTTTCCGCTCTGTCAAGCTCTTGGCCGGCCACCAGGGTCTGTGCCAAACCCATATATCCTCTCATGTCATCTTTGTTTTCTGCGATGAACTTTTCAAACAGCGATGTGGCTTCCGAAAGCTGATTATCCTGCATCAAAAGGCCGGCTTTGAGCAACTGGGCATCCGGATTGTTCGGTTCCTTTTCCAGTACCAACTCGACTTTTTCTCTGGATTCTTCAAACCTTTGGCCAAGCATTAAAAAATTGGCCATTGTTAGCTGAGCATCCATATTTTCAGGATCCAACTCAATAACCGCGGAATAGATCCTTACGGCCTCCTGAATATTGCCCAGTCTGAGTTCAGTTTCACCCAGTTCGTGCAGGGCTTCCACATACTCTGGATCTATCTGAACAGCCCTTCGCAACTCAATTCTTGCCACATCAAATTTTTCTTCCTGGATACTTTTTAATGCTCTTTGAAAATGAGCCTGCTTTTTGTCTTCATCAGAAGCACATCCCAGTATAAAAAACAGCATAATGATTAATAATATAAAAAGTTTTTTAGGATGAAGCATAACGTCTCCTTGTGTAAGTCCTTCCGGGACTTTTTAAATATAATTCCAACCGGTGGTTTTAACCCAATGCCATTCATTTAAGGAATTTTTAAGGGTTTGCATAAGTTCAAATCCCCCTGGTCCAATAGGCGTTAACCTAAGGGATATTTATTGCAGATCCTTGGAAAGTTGGATCGGTTAACAGTAAAGTAAAAAGGTGATCGCAAACGTTCCCCCCTTTGCTAAAGGGGGAAACCATGAAATATCCTTTTGAGAAGCTACATGCCTTCTTTTGCAAAAGCGCAGCTTTTGCACTCCTTTTTTTCATTCACTTTTCACGGGTAACAAAACTTTAAACGTACACCCTTTCCCCAACCGGCTTTCCACTTCTATTTTTCCATGATGGGCTTCCACAATATCTCTGGAATGATAAAGTCCTATTCCCATCCCTTTCTCCTTTGTGGTTTTAAAGGGCTGGAAAAGGGAGCTTTCCATAAAATCTTTGTCCATACCCTTTCCGTTATCCTGAACGGTAAGAATAACCCATCCATTTTCATGTTTTGTGGTAATGTAAACATTTCCTTCCTTATTGGTAGCTTCATGAGCATTGAGTATCAAATTGGTGATTACTTTTTGGAATTGTTCCGGATCCAGATTAATTTTCGGGAGAGATTCCAGTTTTTTCGTGATTTTTTGGCCAAATGACCCGTTCACATTGGAAATAACATTGGACACAATAACGTTTAAATCAGTTGACTGCAAATCAAGGTCGGTTTTTTGACTCAACGAAGTCAATTTGCTGCACATGGATCCTATTTTGTCCACACCTTGAGAAAGGGATTTAAGGGTATCTTTTCGAAATTCCGGATTATCAAAATGCTTCGGCAAGTTTCTTATAGTGATAGACAAATTGGAAGCAAGATTTTTAAGGTCGTGCACAAAAAATGCCGACAAACGTTGAAATGCCTCCATTTGTTTTGCTTTTCTGAGGTCTTGTGCCAGCATTATGTTTAACATACCTGATGCTAACTGATCGGCCATGTTCTTCAACAGATCGAAATCTTCCAGAGTAAAACGATAACCCCCTATCCTGTTATGAAGCGCCATGATTCCTATAAAATTACCACGGGCTTTCAATGGAATACAATAACGAATTCTCAGTTCTTCAAAAAATTTATGATCAAAATCCCGGAGGCCTGAGGAGAGTTCATCTTCCAGAAGGTCAATGTCATGGGTAATATTCTTATTCTTTATTTCAAGAATAAACTCCAGGAGGCGCTTTTGGGATTCAAGGTTGTTCTTTTCGGAAGGTGAGAACACTGTCGAGGCAATCATTTTTACATTTTTATCAGATTCATCGAGTGTCCAAATAGTGACAGAAAGCACATTAAACGTTTTCGCCACCATCCTGACCACAATATCGCCGAGTTTTTCAATATCCATGACCAAAGTAGTATTGTGGGTGAACTTGGCCCATTCTTGCCGGTAATCATATAAAGGCCTTTTCAAATGGCGGCTGACAAATTGCTTCAGCCACTTTTTTAATCTGTCTGAAA
This sequence comes from Desulfobacteraceae bacterium, assembly GCA_007127235.1. Lineage (GTDB taxonomy): Bacteria > Desulfobacterota > Desulfobacteria > Desulfobacterales > SKZT01 > SKZT01. The sequence goes on along the minus strand of SKZT01000132.1, from coordinate 1,809 downwards.
GAAACAGGCTGATAAGTCCTGCAAAGGCCAAAAGTATAAAGAAAGCCCTGAACGCCAAATCATGGCCATCTCCTATCCAATATGAAAACTTGGCAAGAATTCCGACTGCGATGAAATAAGCGCCAATAAACAGAATGGATAAAGAATTATAAATCAATGTATCGGACATATAAAATTTGATATCCATGCTTCGCATTCTGGAAAGGGACACGATCATCATCAGTCCCCCCAAAATCAGCGCTGCATCATTGATAAGTTCCAACTCCATTTTTATTGAGTTGAAAATTAACGCCTGGCTGATGGTATAAATACGCGCAGCAAAGATAACCCCTATTCCGAGTACCATGAACTTTAATTTCCAGCGGAAATGACCTACTGAGTGGCGCAGTATTCGTTCAATATGAAGCAATATCATGATAATGCCGAGCAGGACAAAAAGCTGAAACAAATATCCTGGCCATTCCAGTTCAATGGTCCAGATGTTCAGAGGAATTAACGACTGGAGACCAGCATATATATTTTCCCAAAAAAACAGGGCAAACGATAAAGGCAAAACAAAGATAGCAGCAATTACCCATTTCCATTTGGATAACTGCTCTTGATAATTTACAGACGTAAAACAAAGACAGAAAACAAACCATATCCCCGGAATCATCGCTGTTGCCAGATTTCTCAATGACAACCAGTACAGTGCGTCTTCAGAGACCACCGCTCTGACAGCCAGGCCTGTTAATAAAGACTCCGCAGCCAGAATCAACATCCCCCCCACAAAGATGCGATGCACAAAAAGGCTCCGGTTTATCAGAAGGGCACAAAAAGAAATCGCCAAACCAAAAAAGCTTGCGATATAAGGCAGTATGTATTTCAATTCAATCATTTGGCTGCTCAGGGTCATATAGCACCTGACCGAAAAGTCCCTTTTTTTCTTCATACCAATGGGGGAGGGTCAGGGTGGGAGATAATTAATATAAGATCGTTTTTTTTATAGTTTAAATTAAATAATAACGAAATAAATGCAAGAATGAAACCAATTCCCACCAATATTTTTTCGAATTAAAATTTTCGAGTAATGGCGAATTTGGGATGAAAACTATTTGCCTGTCCAAAAACTCCTCTCCCTCTGGGAGGGGCTGGGGGAGGGAAATATAACCTCCTGATATTATTCACCCCCACCCCGGCCCTCCCCCAAAGGGAGAGGGAGTATAGATGTTTACGGACAGACACTATTTACGGTACCAGTTGCCGGCATTATCCTGAACAAAATGGCCTGGAGCAGCAAGGTCCCTGAGTTGAAGTGCTCTTCTTTGGCCTACTTTTTCAACGGTTGTGTTCTGCTGTTTGGCGATTTCTTCATAAACAATTCGGCGATCTCTGTTTTCGGCTTCGACAATGTCCTGTCTTTTTCTTTCCGCCCCTACAAAATCCAGATATCCCTGGTTGGTTTCTCCGATAATACCCTGAGCTTTCAAGTCAAGTATTATTGGGAGTCGCTCCTTGAATCTGGTTTTAATATCCTGTGCGAAAGATAAGCAAATCCCCCCAAATAAAAACAGTGAAAAAAAAAGTATCCCAAAAACAACATATCTATTTTTCATGATAACGTTTTCTCCTATATGGCAATTTAGCCAATCGTCGGATTATTGCATTTTTTTATCTTTCATCAGATTGTTCCGAATCTTTTTCAACGGCCTTTTCCATCGCTTTGTCAATGTCTCCGAAAAAATCATCCAGGGCACGGTCCACGCGAACATTTACATCAATGGTAATATGAATCGGCTTGATTTCAACGGGGGCCAACTCCACCTTGTG
>SKZT01000149.1 GCA_007127235.1 Desulfobacteraceae bacterium | reverse complement strand
CATTAAGCTCATTCATGCTATGCATGATTTGACGGGTTATCCTGCCTTCTTCCAAGGAGCGCGCCATTGTTTTATGAGAAAACAAAATGGCAAGGCAAATAATCAACGCCATAAGTACGGGTACCGAAGCGAAAAGTTTTAGTTTAGCAGCGATTCGCATAAGCTTTCTCTATTTCCCTATGATCCGTACGGCTTCAGATTGGACCGCTCGCAATCCGGTAGCATTGATATTATCCAAAAAATTGTGAGCCTTACCTTCGCTGGCTCCTTCTTTTTCTGATATCCATCGAGCCTGATCTTCCAAATTTAAAAGCAGGCTTTGGTCCAACTTCATGGTAAAAAAGTAATTTGACCATTCTCTATTGAAAAGGAGGCTTTCTGTCCCGATATATCTGGAACAGACTTCGTGCGCCTCGGCATTATTTTCTTCAATGAATTTGTTCGCTTTACTTATTGCCGATAAAAATTTTTTAATAGGTTCGGGATTTTTTTCGGCAAAATCCTGTGCAGCAACAATATTCCATGTCATCGTGTAGATACTTTGTTCTTGAAATACCGTAGCGTTGAGACCCAGCTTATCCCTGAGAATGGCGGTATAAGGCATCCAGGTGCTTACAGCGTCCACTTCTCCATTCAACATAGCCTCGACGACTTCATCAACCATAAGATTGACGATGTTTACTTCTTCTGGATCGATGTAAGAAGTAATCAAATAGATATGCAGAAAAAAATCGGCAGTGGTTCTCGGCACCACTCCAACTCGTTTGTCTTTTAGATCAATGGGTGCCGACACACCCCTGTCTTTCCTGCCAATGATCAGAATCGGCCGCTCGATCTCGCAAATTGAAGCTATGATGACACAAGGTTTGCCACCGATGGCCGCACGAACAATCGGCGTTTCCCCGGCTGTGGCAAGATCCGCCTTACCCCCAAGAACCGCATCCAGACCCAAATGGCCCGATGGATGGATTTGTAATGTCAGATCAAGACCTTCATCTCTAAAGAAACCCTTCTCCTGGGCTACGAAGATTGCAGCTGATGCCGGCCAAGGAACTACTGCAAGGGTGAGTTTATCATCTTGCCCAGGCCTCTGTTCATCTTTGCGGCTGCAATTAACCGCGCTTGAAACAAAAAAAAAGGATACAATCAGCAGTGCAATAGTTTTATACATATCGATTCTCGACAATATGGATTGACATTATAGCTTCTCAACATTTTTATTAGGATTCTGTAGCGTGACGGATTACGCTATTTCATCGGTGTCCTCTCCGCTTACATTATTCAAAACACCTCCTTTCTCATTATATATTTGATTATTATAATTACATCAATCCTGCATTTCGCACTTTTTAATATAAAGTTTTTTATTTTTGTATTTTATTTTTGTATTTTTTTAATAATGAAGTTTCATTCATGTATCATATTCAAGGTTTAAATATACGGGATATCTATCATATTGAGTTTACATTGGGAAAATGGTATTTTATTTTAATGAACAGAATACATACTGTCACAGATCGAATGACAAACCATCGGAATAACGATTACGCCGTTTTGATGCTCCGTTGCACAATCTGACCAAGGAAGACCTTCTGAAAGATGGAACTATTTTTCAGGTTGACGTCGCTCTGAGACGAATTGATATCATCACCCCAACATCAGGGCTTCGATCGTTTACCAAAAGAGGAGATTCAAATGAACAAGCGAAAGAATGACGAGATTCGTAGTGCGGTGAGGGAAAATTACGGAAAGGTTGCTGCATCAGGAAAGACCAGTTGCGCCTGCACACCCTCATCCTGTTGTGGAACACCCAATGAAGTAACGGCAGCGGATATCTCTCTTGGGTTGGGTTACTCCGGCGAGGACTTAACAGTTGTCCCGGAAGGAGCAAACATGGGGCTTGGGTGTGGAAATCCACAGGCCATTGCCTCTTTCCAATCCGGCGAAGTGGTGCTTGACTTAGGCAGCGGCGGAGGATTCGACTGTTTTCTGGCAGCACGTCTCGTTGGGGAAAAGGGCTATGTTATAGGTGTTGATATGACACCAGAGATGGTTACCAAGGCCCGCAGGAATGCGAAGCAAGCCGGTTTCGGAAATGTCGATTTTCGCTTGGGAGAGTTGGAAAATCTGCCAGTTGCAGATGGAATTGTAGATGTTATCATTTCTAATTGTGTGATAAATCTTTCACCCGAAAAAGAAAGAGTATTCAGCGAGGCTTTCCGTGTATTGAAACCGGGTGGGCGCCTGGCGATTTCCGATGTCGTTGCTACCGCGGAACTCCCCGTTGACCTTAAGAATGACATGACATTCCACACCGCATGCATAGCGGGCGCTTCATCGATACAAGCGCTTGAATCTATTTTGCATAAAACTGGTTTTGTGAACATTCAGATTAAACCAAAACCTGAAAGCAAAACATTCATTCGTGATTGGATGCCGGGCAGCAAGATTGAGGATTACGTTGTTTCGGCAACCATTGAGGCAGTAAAACCATAGCTCCAGATATTGCAAAAATGAAAGGTCAATATAATATTTGATGGTGTTAGGGATATTGTATCCAAATATGAGGGGTTCCTCGAGCGGTTTGCGGGAGACGGCGTATTGGCAATCTTCGGAGTACCAAAGGCCCACGAAGATGATTCGATACGAGCTGTCCACGCTGCGCCGGAGATTTGCGATCTTTTGAAAAGGATGAGCCCTGAATACGAAACTATAGTCAGAGCTCCTCTTTTCATGCACAGCGGCATCAAAACAGGCTTGGCTCTCACGGCAGACGTGGACACCGAAAAAGGGATGCATTGCGTAACCGGGGAGGTTATAGATATCGCTGCCAGGCTGAGCGATCTTGCCAAAGCCGGTGAGATTTTGGTCGGTCCGGAAAGCTATCGAAGAGCAGCCAAGTAGGTGTACAGGCTTCCTTTCAGCCTTTTTTACTCTCATCAAATAAATGCCTTTGGAAATATGTACGAAGAAATCCGGCTCCGGAACCTATTAGCTTCGGATACTTTTGCTTTGGTGCAATCTTTACTGCAGACCGATGAAATTCCGCCGAATCTGAGCAAATTCATTCAAAAGAAGGCGGAAGGAAATCCTTTCTATGTCGAGGAGGCTATCAACGCCCTGGTGGAAAAGGGGACGCTTACCCATGACAATGGAAAATGGATTCTCATCAGGCCCATAGGTGAAACGGATATACCACCAACCGTCCAGGGGCTGATTTCCGCCAGACTGGACCGTCTCGAAGGGGAAATGAAACGATTACTTCAAGAGGCATCGGTTATCGGAAGAGCTTTTCTTCTTGAGGTTCTGAAACGGATTACAAAGATAGAAAATAATCTCAACAGGTCTCTACATGGCTTGGAGATGCTCGACCTGCTAAGGGTCGGTCTGTTCAACCCGATATAGAGTACATCTTCAAACATGCACTTACCCAGCAAGTGGCATACAACGGACTCTTAAAAAAAGACCGCCGGGAATTGCACGAGAGAATCGGCCTCGTTATGGAACAGCTGTTTAATGACAGAATCTCGGAGTTTTACGAAACCCTGGCATTTCATTTCAAGAAAAGCCAATCCATTTACAAGGCTGTTGATTATTTGATTAGGTCGGGCAAGAAAAGCGTGAGAAGATATGCTGTTGAAGAATCCCACGAATATTACAAGGATGCGTTTGAACTGGTCAGCAATAAATCCGAAAGGTCGGAACCAGAGAAGCAACTTCTTATAGACTTGCTAACAGATTGGGCTTATGTATTCTACTATCGGGGAGACTTCAATGGCCTAATCGGTTTATTTAGCCGCCATGAATATCTTGCTGAGTCTTTAAATGACAAGGCAAGGGCCGGAATGGTCTATGCGTGGTTAGGATTTGCTTTCTTTATGAACGGTAAAGAACAGATTGCATATGAATATGGTCTCAGGGCCAGTAAGCTTGGTGAGCAAAGCGGTGACCATCGGACTATTGGTTATGCTTATACCTGGCTTGCCTGGAGCGCCCAAGATTTGGGCCTGCTTGAAGAAGCCATAAGCTTTGCGGAGAAAGCAAGTGAGACGGTAGAGCACGTCCCGACAGATCATTATCTATACTTTAGATTATCCAAAACTGGAATATTCCCGGAGCGGAAAATTTCAAGGATACCGTAACGATTGGTAACTTGAATTTATTGAAAGATTAATGCAAGTTGCTTAAATGCTTATATTTCATAAACCAGATAAGGCCCCCATCATCTTATAATCTTTATCATTTGATTTTCCCCATCTTAATCTGTTATTTTGTTGCAAGATTTTTTTAACCCATACATACTCGAGGAGGATAATGATATTCGAACGGTTCAGCAATTCTTGGCCCACAAGGATGTCAACATGAATCTATAAAAACATCAACCCAGCAGGAAAATCATTTAATGAGAATTTATCTTGATTGTTGTAGTCTGCAACGACCCTTTGATGATAAATCCCAACCAAGAATTGCTGTTGAAGCTGAAGCGGTACTCGTTATTCTCGCATTATGTGAATCAAATCGTTTGAAGCTTGTATCATCAGACGCTCTGTTATTCGAGATCAGTTGCATTCCCGATGAGGATCGTAAAGACGATGCTTTGGCAATTCTTAAAATAGCAGAGGAAACCCTTGATTTAACAACAAAGATAGAAGACTTGTCCGGAAAGCTGGAAGCAGGTGGCCTAAAACCTCTGGATGCTTTGCATTTGGCATTTGCATCGGATTCAAAAGTTGATTATTTTTGTACATCTGATGATAAGTTTCTCAAAAAAGCTAAGAGATTATCTGGAATAAATATCAAGGTGGTATCTCCTATCGAATTGGTAATGGAGTTAGACATATGAATATAAAAACCAGACCGATATCTGAAATTAGCCGTCGGGCTACTCACATTTTATTCAAAGAGATGGGTGTAGTGGATACAATTCGGTTTCTGAACCAGTTCTCGGTAGGCCGTGGTGATTATACAAAAGAGCGTGAGAACTGGCTGGGTAAAATAACTTTAGATGATGCCATATCTCAAATTAAAGCTGAAAAAAACAAAGTATAGCCTTTCCTTGATCAGCCCGGGAAGGCCGTGTGTAAGCTTTGCAGACGTTTTGTTTATAATACTTCTCCATTTTTTAACTGTGTTAGGATTATCAATTAGTTGTCCCGTAGTTTGACGTTTATCCATAATTATCCGATACTTAATTATGGCAAATAAATTTTTCTCAGGGATACTAACCCTATGTTTATCCAATATAAAAACAGTTCCTTTGAAAAAGTCGGGCATGGAATGGGAAGTCCATCCTATCTGTGAAAGGTGATAAATGTTGTTGTTTTTATTTGTATATTGCTTGATGCTCATTGTTGAGTCCTACCTATTCCTTACCTCTTAATTTTACCCGGATTTTACGGCGTATGAAACCGCACAAGGCAGAGCACGCAGCCCACCGGCATTTTTTGATTTTTTTTGATATCTTGATACAGGAGATGTTGCTGACAGCGGAGGCAACTATAGCGGTAGATTCTCAATTAGAGATCTGCTGGAAAACAGACTGGAAGAAATAAACCTGTCTTTAAAACCGAATAGGTTTTTTTGGATACTGCAAAACCATGATCAATCAGCTACCAAAAGTTTGGTCCTCTTGTCGGCAATGATTGACACAATATCCATAAATATCATAAACATAAAAACCTCTTTCATATGCTTTTAATAACGGCTCTCTTGATATACGATAAACCCAAGTGTTGTCAAGAATAACCCATAAGCAAATAAGCACCACTGCTGAGTCGTCCGGCATGGTATTTACACTTAGAAATTATCAAAAACCTGAATATTCCCGGATCGGAAATTTCAAGTATTCCGCTTCAAAACTTTACTTGATTTATCTGCAAAGCTAATGCATGAGTATTTAAGAATGGCTGAGATCCTGCTTACTCAAAAGCTGGCTATAGAATTTTTCCAAAGTAAATTGAATGACTCCCCAATAGGTGTTATAAAAACCTCAAATTCTGTTAAAACCAAAAGAAGAATTTGTAGGCATTACCGGTCTACTTCATCAGGAAATTGATGGGAAAGCGATAACTGAGATTGCCTTTCGAATTAACCCCGAACATTGGAACAAGGGTTATGCAACTGAGGCGGCCTACGCATGCAAGAATTATGGGGAAACCATCTTGCAGAAAAAGGAACTCATCTCCTTAATTCATCCTCAGAATAACGCCTCCAAAAGGGTAGCGCAAAAACTCCTAGCCAAAAGATCAAGAATATTATTATTCATGGGTCATGAACACGAGGTCTATGTTTTTTAGAAAAAAGGGCGCATTACCTTTCAGTCCAGGGGACAGTAAGGGCAGGGCCACAACGAAAATAGTGCGTTGACAAACAATTTCGCATAGGCAAAGGTCAGTGGAAGCTCTTGCTTCCCCTGACCGTAGCGGTCCAGGATAATTATCCGATACCGAAGAATTGAAGGATATACGGACCAGTACAGTAACTTGTTGGATCAGGCTAACTCGACTTTCGCTTGATACCTGTTGACCCTCCATTTCTGGATTGTTAATATATAGGAAAAAGCGGGGTGAAAAATGCAAGATTATAGAGTGGAAACAAAAGTATCGAGTGACGGGGCACTCATTATAAAGGACCTGCCTTTCCAGCCTGGCGATAAAGTCGAGGTAATTATTCGCAGCTATAATCATGGAGAAAGAAAAGGAACATGCTATCCTCTTCGAGGAAAGCCCATCCGTTATACTGATCCATTTGGCAGTGTTGCAGAAAAAGATTGGGAAGCCCTGAGATGATCATCCTCGATACTCACGTTTGGGTGTGGTGAGTGCACGGTGATGATAAAATCACCAGCACACAGGCAGAGATCATTAGAGCCAACGAGACAGACATCATCGGCGTAAGTGCAATCTCGGTCTTGGAGATCGCCAAGCTCGCTGAGTACAACCGGTTAGAGTTGCCATGCCCTTTGCAGGAGTGATTCTGTGAGGCTTTAAGCTATCCAGGAGTCCGCCTGGTCGAACTCACACCAGAGATTGCCATAGAATCCACAAAACTTCCAGGCGAATTCCACCGCGATCCGGCTGATCAGATCATCGTAGCAACTGCAAGGCTCTACGACTCTTCGCTTATTACTTCTGACAGTAAAATCCTGAAATACCCCTATGTCAACATTGTAGCATAGGGAAGAGATTCAGATTCCACAAAGGTAAGGACCTAACCGCAATAAATTCGTTTCTTAGCAACAAATTTACAAAAAAAGACACCGGAAACATTAGTTCTATGGGTGATAGCGTGCAATGATAATTATCCGAAACCTGAATATTTTCGGATCGGAAATGTTAAGGATACCGAAACGATTCATAACCAGTTTTTATTTCAATGTCTTCCATACAAAGCTTGAATTAAGAACCAGTATATTATAGAATATAGCAACAATTTCAGGGGGTGATTTATAATGGCTACATCTGTGGAAGAACTGGCAACAAAGGCCATGGCTTTACCTGGTGAAGCAAGGGCTCTACTAGCTGAGAGACTTGTTGAAAGTCTTAATGATGAGTCAGTCAGTGAAGTCTGGCTGACCGAAACAAAAAAGCGCCGTAATGAGGTGCGAAGTGGTCAAGCTCAACCAATACCTGGTGTTGAGGTAATGGAAGAAGTTCGGAAGCTTATTGATGATAAATGAGATATTCATTCCATCCAGAAGCACGCACTGAATTCAAGGAAGCGACAATTTACTATTTTGAAAAAAGCCCCTCATTGGGAGCGGTGTTTTATTCCGAGGTAGAAAGTGCGATTGAAAAATTAGAGTGTAACCTGATTGTGTAAAAAGACTTGTGCTCAATTGTAGGTGCGATTTCATTCGCACAATGTGAACCCCGATGTTAACTATAGGCTTTAATACCGTTTTCCCGGAAATAAAGTTGCTGGGTGGTTTTAAAGAATCTTCTGTGAATCCGAGCCGGATTTTGAGTGCGAATGAATTCGCACCTACAGAATATCGGATTTCACACAAACAGGTTACACTCTTTAAATTATTGAAAAGTTGTGTGCAAAACCAGAATGATTATTTTCTTAAACCATTGTCATGTAGCTGTTCTTTTTGCAAGAAATGTTGAATCGTCCCCCAGGTGAAACCTGAATTCTCCCTCCATTGTTTCTGAATCTTTCAGTTTTAACCAACCACGACCATTTACCGGATCATTTTCATTGTTACCATAAAAAGAAAATTCAAATCTTTCTCCACCTGGATAATTGACTATTTTCCCATCAATTTCACAATAAACATATCCGAAGTGGAATTCACCGGAACCGTCTTTTCCAATATCAATGTAGGCTTGGACCTCTTCGTTAAAATAATCTGCATGCCACATTTCCATTTCATATATTTGCCACGTCCCTTAACTAAGGGCGATTTCTCTTTTTGGAAGCCTTAGAATGTACCAAAAAATGTTAAAACCTCTTTTCTCGGAAGATATCCTTCAATAACACCATAGGCCATAGCCCGACAGGCCGAATTCCTGCAATATGGATTGGCATTTTTATTTAAAATTAAAGCTTTGATCGATTCAAAAGAACCAACACAAGTATTGAACAAAACACCAGGTAAATGTTCTGTGATCATATCCCCGAACATTTGATCCGGGATTTTATCCGGCAAACTGAAAAGATCAACAATCACTTGATGGGCTCTGGTTTCTTTAAAATGACCCAGCAAAATAAAAGCATAAATATGATCGAAAAAATTTCCATCCTCTGAATATTTGTAAGGATCAGCAAGAACCTTTTCCAGGATATTTATCAGATAAGGGGTGATTTCATTTTTTAACTTAACGGCAGCATCTACCTGCTGTCTTTTGTAGACACCATCGGCTATCTTGAAAGATTCGAGTATTTCTGGAATTTTGAATTCTTT
>SKZT01000124.1 GCA_007127235.1 Desulfobacteraceae bacterium | reverse complement strand
TTTTTCCCGAACCCGAAGGCCCCATGATGGAAACATAACGCCCTGCAACAATATCCAGATCCACGCCTTTCAACGCCTGAACATCGGTTGCTCCGAGCTTGAAGTTTTTGGTAACCTTGGATACCCGGACAATCTTTCTTTCCTCCGCCCCCTTGCTCTCACGGATGATGTCTGAGTTTGCTTCTTCCATTTTATATCCTTTCAAACCTAATGCTCAACCCTCATAGCCTCAACCGGCTGCATCCTTGAGGCGATAATGGCTGGATAAAAAACACCTGCCAGGCTTAATAAAAAGCCTACCAGTACTGCAAAAGCTACAGAAAACATTAAATCACTCCATGCAAGATGCGTCAAAGCAGCATTTCCAAACTGAAGCGTACTGTTGAGCAGAGAAAATGCCGCTCCCGCAAAGCCCCCCACCAATGAGCCGATAATACCCTGCATACCGGCCTCCAGGAAAAAAAGTCTCAGTACAAATTTGTCCAGCGCACCCAGGCATTTCATGGTGCCAATTTCTCGAAAACGTTCGGTAACCGCCATAAGTTGTGCATTGACAATTCCAACCACACAAACCAGGATGGACAATATAACAATCCATCGCTGCTTGGGATTGGTTTCAACACGCTTCTCATCTGCCCCCACATCATATCCGGCCCTGATAAGCTGCTGTCGAAAATCCGGATTTTCCGAGGCAAGAAGACCGTTAGCCACATCATTGCCGACACGAACAAAACAGAGAAATGAAATAGCCAGCACCAGGCTTAAGGTGGTAATTAACGAGCGGACAAAGCGGACCTTGATTTGCTTGAAAGAAATGGAAAGCGATTGCTTAAAAGGAAGCACAACCTGTCGCTTCACGGAATCTTTTGTGGGATCAAAAAATTTTTGTTCGGAAAGATTTTCTGTGTTTTGCCGGCTCATCTGCTGACTCACGACTCAGAAGTTATTTTAATTTATGGAGTGCAAAAGCTGTGCTTTCGCAAAGAATGCAAAAGCACAGCTTTTGCACTCCACCTTTGCACTCCATTTTAATCACCAATGAGATCTTTAAAATGAACTACTTTCACCGATTTCTTTTCAATCAAAATCTGAAGCAGAGATTCCAAAAAAACAAACGCCTGATGGTTCATAAGCTGATGATGTATCATAATACCGCACAACCCACTTGCAAGAGCCGTGGATAATTCATCAAACAAATTGCTCCAGCCCTCCCCGGCTTTTTTTTCCTTACGGGTGTGCAAATCCACATGGACATTATATTGGGTTATTTGTTCCGGAATTCCGGAGCCTTTTGTTGAATTTTTCGAAACAGCTTTATATTTCAAATCCCTGAGCAGTGCAAGGGTATGATCGTCACATCGGTTCCAGGGAGGTGTAAAAACGGGATAGAAATTTTCGCCCATGATATGTTGAAGACGGTCCATACCCTTTATCAAGTCTTTTTTGATCAGGGGCAATAAACGATCAGGACCAAATTCGTACTTTTTGCCTTTCTTAGAATGGTTAACATGACGCCACCCGTGCTGATGCCAGCACCAGAGGCATTTGTTATCGCCCGACATGGAATTGAGCCGTGCCCATCTTTTATGTGTAAGCCAGGCCGGAACCACAGCCAGGCACAGAGGCATTCCATACCGGTAAAAAAGAGACATGAGCCTGGAAAAATTTTCAGAAGGTACGGCCACATCATCGGCACGAATAAACATGACCGGCCGCTCTTGCTGAAAATTTGAATATTTTGCTGCATCCAGGCAGTCATTCAAACGCAACCACAAATCTGCCGGGAGGTTATTCCAAATGGGTGAAACCTTGTGGGTCATGTTTGCTCCAGTTTTTTAACCACTCTGCAGTAAATGAACTTCCTTCAATATCGATATTAACAATCGAATTGCCTTTATGCAAGAGTTGCTTCCGAATTAAAGCCCGTAAGCGATCCGGAATAAGATCTTCATCGTTTAAAACCTCAATGGATGCTTTTTGTGCCAGACGCTCGGCCCGAAAACGCTGCTCCCGGTTTTGGGAAAACGGCCACACAATGGCCGGGGTTTTTGCGGCCAGGATATTCATGCAGGTGTTATAACCGGCCATGCTCACGGACAAGTCAGCTGCTGCAAGGTAAGATAAAAAATCGGGGGTGAATCTGTTAACGGAAAAGTCTTTGCTTTCCAGGCGCTTTAAGGGTTCAAAGTCTTTCAGATCCATTAACGGACCGGTAAAAACCACGAGGCGTAAAGGAATTTCTCTTTGGAGGGCTCCTGCGGCTTCGAGAGTATTCTCCAATAACCGGAACCCGACTTTTCCACTTCCGGCACTGGCTGTCACCAGTTTTTTTTCCGGCTCTACCTTCAATCTTTTACGGACTGTCGTGCGTGCATCTTCAGGGGGTTTGGCTGTGACAAATCCTGTATAAACCACTGGTATTTTAATGTCTTTTGTGCGGGAGAAGGTTTCATCCAGTGAAAAAATTGCCGGATCAGAATGCACCAAAAGGGCATCGAAACTCCGGTTAAGTATGCTGACAACCCTGTTTTCATATTTTTCAGGGTCTTTTTTTTCCACAAGAATATCTCGCAAGCTACATATTGAACGGCACGTCCGGCGATGATTTTCTCTGATATTTTTCAATACCGGATCCAGTTCAAAACCAAAGGCTTTGCGCCCAAAAGGATACAGTTCGGTGATGAAGATGTCCGGTTTTTCCGACTCGAAAATTTCAAAAAGCATTTTTTTCCGCTCTTTTTTGACCCTTTCCGTGGACATGCCTTTTTCAGGGGAGAAAAGCTCGGAAAAGGTCGGATCCATCATGAGACCGGGAAGGCGGACATTTCGGATATGTTCATCAAGTGCAACATCAGGTGCCGGTCCGCCGGTCACAAGAATGACCTCGTGTTCGCTGAGAGCTTTGCAAATCTCAAGGCTTCTGAAAAAATGCCCGATACCCAGCACATGCTGGCAATAAAAAAGAATTTTCATGATATTCCGCCCCTGGTTCCGGAGTGCAAAAGCTGTGCTTTTGCGAAAAATGGGAAACCACAGCTTTCGGTAACTTCTCAAAAAGTTCGGGTAAAACTTTCGGATAGCGCTAACGCTTCACTTCGTGCCCGGTCTCCGCCGGAATGACAAGCGCAAACAACTGTATGATTTGAGTGTAACCTGTTTGTGTGAAATCCGATTTTTCTGTAGGTGCGAATTCATTCGCACTTATAATCCGGCACGGATTTACAGAAAAGTCTTTAGAGGCCCCCAACAACTTTTTCCCAGGGGCAACGGGAACAGACACAATAATGGACAATGGGGTTCACATTGTGCGAATGAATTCGCACCTACAATTGAGCACAAGTCTTTTCACACAAACAGGTTACACTCGTATGATTTTAAATGTCATTCAGGCAGAGGCCTGAATCCAGATTAAACCCAATTTAAGTCAACTACCCGAACTTTTTGCAAAAGCACAGCTTTTGCACTCCGGAACTCGGTTAATCCTGCTTTTATTAAAATTTGTCATTCAGCACTTCTGTTCATTCAAACTTTTGATTACCAGATCATCATTATCCCATGCCAGTAGATGCAGATGGTAAGGTTTTAACAAAGGGCGTTCATCCGGCAGGAATTTTCTTTTTAAAATACCATAAATGACGATCCGGATAACGCCGCTGTGAGTCACCACCAGAATATTTTTTCCTTGAAAGCGAACGGCCATGTCTTCAAAAGCGTTTCGGGTTCTTTTCCAGACGCTGAGACGATCTTCCCCACCAGGCGGACAAAATTGCCAACCAAGAGCCATTTGGCGCTCCAATTCCTTTAATTGCCCGGCCATAAAATCCTGTCTTTTTTTCCCGTTCCATACTCCCCAATCTTGCTCGTCAAGACGGTGATCCTTTTCCATGGGCAGATTTAGATACTTATTGATGATGCCGGCAGTTTCCCTGGTTCGTTTAAGGCTGCTGGTAACAATCCGGTCCCAGTTATGGGTCTTTCCAAGAATCTTTCCCCAGGTTTGGACCTGCATGACTCCTTCGCCACACAGCTTCAGATCATTTTTTCCCTGAATTTTTTTTTCCAGATTCCATTGGGTTTTTCCGTGCCGGATCAGACCAAAGCATGTGGTAAATTTTGGGTTCATGTTTTAAATTGGCCGATTTTCCTTAAGATCTGGTCGACCTTAAGATAATTTTTATCAAGGTTGTGATTTTCTCTGACATATTCAACGGCGCGCCGACCCATTGTTTTTAAAAGCCGGGGGTGAGACAAAAATGTATGTATAGCATGGATAAAAGGTTTCTCTGCAAGCAAAGGGGTTAAAAGCCCGGTTTCTCCATGCCGAACCACTTCGGCAATACCGCCGTTGTCAAAAGCCACCACCGGAAGACCACATGATTGTGCCTCCAAAAAGACCATCCCCAAAGACTCCCGTATTCCCGGAAACACAAAAAGATCTCCGGCCGAATAAAACCGGTACATCCGATCTCTCTGAATTTTACCCGTAAAAATAACGCGTCCGGGAAGATATTTTTCCGCCAGGTTTTTTAAAAAAGGCTTTTGTTTGCCATCTCCCGCAACAGCCAAAAAAAGGTTGGTTCCTTCAGCAAAGAGCTTTCCGCATGCTCTGATAACCCATGACAACCCCTCGGTTTTAACATCCGGCCGAAACATGGCAGCCGATACCACCACCGGCGCATCTCCGACATTCCAAAGACGTCTTAATTTTATGCGAGCATTTGGGTCAAATGGAAAGTCTTTTGGAAAAATTCCCGGGGGCACATAGCTGACACGATCCGAAGGAATAATTCGCCGAAGGTTCAATTCGTCTTCTTTACGATTGCTGAAAATGTGCTCCGCCCGTGCAAGTGCCAATCGGTTCAATAGAAACCCGGGGCCCGTGCGAATATCCCTTCGCCTTTTTGTGGAATAAATTCCCTGAAATATAACATATGGAATTTTTTTTCGACGGCTCACATAAGGCCCCAATATATCCGGAGCTTTGTAATAGGTATGGTAGGTCAGCCAAAGATCCGGCAAAAATTCGTCTGCTTGCTTTTCACAGCGTCTTTGTTCTCTAAACACGCTGAACCAATTCCACGGTTTTGCGTAAATCCACCGGCAACGCAAAGCGCTGGCCACTTTCATGCAGTGGTCCTGCTTTGCTAAAAAATCGTAAAGTCCTCTGCCAATAATAAGATCCCCGGATGGATTGGGATGGTCAAGAGGTTTAAAGGGTGCATAAAAACAAATTTTCATAAAATTGGCCCGGAGGATTATTTTATCTCATGGCTTATAAACCCCGGCCAGATCCAGAATCAGCTTGCGGTTATCAAAATACTTTTTAACTTTTCTTCTTGCATTGGCAGCAATCCGGCTTCGAAGAGCGCCATCGTTTAAAAGCCTGGCCATGGCATCAGCCAGTGCTTCAGCATTTCCTGGAGGTACAAGAAGTCCGCTCACTTCATTTTCGATAAGCTCGGGGATGGCCGAAATGTTTGTGCTCACCACGGGGACTCCCATGGCCATACTTTCGATAAATACATTGGGAATACCATCACGGTCTCCATTTTCAGCGATTTCACATCCCAGAACAAAAAGATGGGATTTCCGATAGTGCTCCAATACAATGTGATGCGGCTGAGTTCCCAACCAATTCGACTCATTTTGCAGCCCAAGTTTTTCAATCAGGGAAAGTACTTTCTGACGGTCGTCACCATCTCCAATCAGAGTGTGGCAAAATGCAACGCCACAGGATTTAAGTATTTGCAATGCTTTGTAAATAGTCGGAATGCCTTTTTTGGGGGTCAGTCGCGCAACAGTTAAAATTTGATAAGGAGGTATAGGTTTTGTTTTTTGTGGGGATTGATCCTCCTCAAAGGAAAAAAGACCCATATCGATCCCGTGATAGATACGATAAACCGGTGTAATCACTGCATCCCGGTTTCCATGTGCCGCGTTTTTCAAATATTTACGATTGTATTCCGTGCATGTTACCACAAATTGAGCCAAAGCGATTTTTTCCCGAAGCTGCCGGATATCGGATGTATAAATATCTTTGGCATGGGCGGTGAAACTAAAGGGAATACCGCTTAAAAACGATGCAAACATGGCCACCGATGTGGGAGAATGGGCAAAATGTGCGTGAAAATGGCGCACCCCGCTCCTGGGCAAAAATTTGTGCACCAGGTATCCTGCCTGAAAAAGATGCTTTAATGTAGCCGATTTTCGGGTTCGGCCATAGCGCACCAACGCGATTCCAAGTGCTTGAGCGTACTGCCGGGGATTTTTGACCGCCAAAAAAATATTGTGGTACAAAAATTGGAAAAGTGGCTTGAGAAGCGTTTCAGGCAGATAGTCAACCGGGGCGTTGATTTCTTTGATACTGTCATGGGAAAAACGCTCCCGCGGTTGTCTCATGGAGAAGATATGAATTTTGAATCCAAGCCGTTCGAGTAGCAAAATTTCATTGGAAATAAAGGTTTCTGAAATTCTTGGGTATCCTTTCAGGATCATTCCCAATACCGGCGAAAAGGTCAACTTGCCCCTCCCTTTTCTCTGAATATCTCCAAACGCTTCCGCATGGTTTCAAGCCCGTTGAGAGAAAAGCGAGATATGGCCTCCCTGTAGCGTTCTTCAGAACCAAGCAACATGAAAATTTTGTCTCTCAGGCTCCTGACTGTTAGATCGCACCATGGAATATATTCGACCAAGTTTTGCGCGTAAAAAGCCCTGGCCCGAAGGAGCTGCTCTTTTCTCGGGGTTTCGCGCGGTATTACCAAGGTGACCGTTCCCTGGCTTAAAATTTCACATAGAGTGTTGTAGCCTCCCATGCTGATAACCATGTCGGCTGCAGCAAAAACCTTCTCCATCTGCCGATAAAAATGGAATGTCAGAATACCCAGAGCTTTTGCCCGTCTGAAAATCCTTTTTCTTTCCTCTTTCGGCATAAAAGGACCGGTGATCAATACACTTTTAAAAAGGGGCGGTTTGGGTTCAAATTCAAGCAGGGACAAGTATGTATCCATAACCCCAAAACCATCCCCCCCACCTCCCGTGGTAACCACCACAAGCTTTTCATCTTTTCTAATACCCCAATCTTTTCTGAGTTTTCGAACCGCTTCTTTTCCGGGGGTTTTTCTGGGAATATAACCGATAAACCGTATTTTTCTGCTGGTTTCTTCCGGAATGTCGTATTCTTTCACAGGATCATAGAAATCCTGCCTTCCATATACCCAGATCTCTGTATAAAGCTGTGCCAGACTTTCATAAACCCCTTTGGCAGCCCAATCATTTTTCACGGTTTCAGCATCATCCATAATATCTCTGAGGCCCAAAATGGTCTGGGTCTTTGGAAGTCTTCGCCTGATCCATTTTAAGGTGGGTAATATCTCTTTTTTGAGTCCGAGAGGTTCTTTGTCAACTATGAAAAGATGAGGTTGAAAAGCTTTGGCAGTGGCCGTGATGATTTTTTTTCGAATATCCAATGCATGGCGCGGGTTGATTTTTATGGAAAGTGGAAGATACTCATCATTGGTTTTTTTTATCATTCCGGGAATGCGTACAAAGTCAATTTGCTCCGGAAAAGAAAAGCGCCCTGCAATGGGAGATCCGGTCAGAATCAAAATATTGATATGCGGAGCTTTCAATTGGGATGCAATGGCCATGGTTCTTCGAATATGACCCAGTCCATAGGTGTCATGGGAATACATCAAAATATTATAGGTGTGATTACGTCCCAAAATTATTTCTGCCTTTCCAGCAACCTAATACCATTTTCCTGAGATTAAAAAGGCATTCCTGTTAACTTTTGACGCTATGGCTGATAAGTGGTTTTTATCAATGGAAAAATTATTTTTAAAAACGTGCAAGGCATGTTATTCTCCTACCCATTGAAGAATTTGGGAAATGATTACCACTTCCTAAAAAACAACAGGAAAATTTATGGCTCGCTCAAAAGTTCACCCTGATCATCAATTCGAATCCTGGCAAGTGTGGCCCGGCTCATTTAGAAATCCCCCACCCGATGGCAACTACCCCTTTTGCAAAAATTTCGATCTTGAAATTACGCCATCGACACCCATTGCTTCAATGGGTTCCTGTTTTGCCCGAGAAATGAAGCGTCGGCTCATCAACAAAGGTTTTAACTATATCACAGAAGAAATACACCATCCGGCCGCTGTTCATGCCAGTGCCGCATGGGAAAGGCTTTACAATACTTTTTCCATGCGCCAGGTTTTTGAATACACCTTTGAAAAATTCGATCCTCAAATCCGATGGTGGCAATCGCCCAAATCCAAAAAAATACAGGACCCATACCGAAGAAGCATCATTTACGATTCTCTCGATGACGCGCTGAAGGATTTTGATCGTCATATTCAGCACTCTCAAAGAGCTTTGGCTCGGGCACGACTTCTGATTATAACCCTGGGTCTTACTGAAATCTGGGAGGATAAACTGGATGGCTCCGTAATTTGTCTTCCCACGGGTCCCTATGTCAAAGAAGGCGGAGACATGAGTCGATACCGATTTCGTGTAAGCCGATATTCGGAAAACCTTGCCAATCTGGAGCGTATACATGAAATCATGTCCCAAAACAATCCTGAATGCAATCTGATGGTCACGGTTTCACCCGTTCATATGTGGGCAACTTTCAGAAAAGATGCCGATGTAATCAGTGCGTCATGCAACTCCAAGTGCACCCTTCGTGCGATAGCCGATGAATTTGCGGCAAGACATAAAAATGTTTTCTACTTCCCGGCTTTTGAAATGGCCACTATTTACCGGCCGATGGTCGGAGAATTTATTTTTGCGGAAGGAGAAGAAAATTTCCATGTCAATAAACCCACCATAAAATTCATCATGAGTCAGTTTTTTAAAAATTACACAACTCTATAAAAACAAGTTGCACTCGGATTATTTCATTCCACAGCCATAAGTCAAGAATTTTTCCTGGTTATAACGAATTTGGGGGTGATTGGTTGATATAGTACACTGTGGCGTAAATCTGTAAGGGCGGGTTCCAA
>SKZT01000197.1 GCA_007127235.1 Desulfobacteraceae bacterium | reverse complement strand
TTTTAAAATATCCATATATGAAAAATTGTGTTGAATTTTATGTAAACGGCAAATTCTATAAAGCTTTTGGCCGTGATGCCTTTAATCGGCTATCGGATTTTCTGCGGCAGAATTTATTCCTTACAGGAACCAAAGAGGTTTGTTGTGAAGGTAACTGCGGAGCATGCACAGTCCTTATAGGCAAGATTACAAACGAAGAAATTTCCTACCTTAATGTTAATTCATGTATTTTATATGTCTATCAAAACGAGCTATTCCTTACATTAATGCTGAGCACGGAAGCTTGTGCGGAAATTTTAAGCATAGAAACAAATGATGCTTTACACCTTCCTGAAGTTGCTGCGATTTTGAGTTATAAGGATATCCCTGGACATAATATATTCGGCTCTGTAATTGAGGACCAGTATATTCTTGCGGAAAAAACGGTCCAATACTATGGCCAGCCCGTGCTGATCATCGCGGCTAAAAACAGGGAATCTGCACTTAAGGCAAAGAAACTTATCAAGATAAAATATCGCAGGCTCAAACCTGTTTTGTCAATTGAAGAGGCACTAAACAAAAGCGCTTTTATCGGAATTGAACGCTCGGTTGAAAGAGGAGACATTCGAGAAGCCTTTAAGTTGGCTGAAAATGTTTTCGAAGGTCAATTTTTTTCCGGAGGTCAGGAACATTTTTATTTTGAACCTCAGTCAGCCCTGGTCATTCCCGAAGAAAACGACTGTGTAAAAGTTTTATCCTCAACACAAAACCCTACAGAAGTCCAACAGATAGTTGCAACGGTATTAAGGATTCCGTTCAACCATGTGGTTGTGGAAACCAGAAGGCTTGGAGGAGCATTTGGTGGCAAGGAAAGCCAGGGAACACCCTTTGCGGCGATGGCGGCACTTGTTGCTCAAAAAACCAAAAAACCTGCAAGGCTAATCCTTGACAGGGAAACAGACATGCTTTGCACGGGCAAAAGGCACCCTTTTTTTACCAAACACAAGACGGCTTTTGATAACAAAGGTATTATTATCGGCCACGAAACCAATTTATTTGCTGATGGCGGCTATGCGGCTGATTTATCGACGTCCATTTTGGAAAGAGCTGTTTTACATTCTGAAAATGCTTATTTTATACCAAATATCAGAATTAAAGGAATAACATGCAGGACAAGCTATGCTCCCAACACTGCTTTCAGGGGGTTTGGAGCGCCGCAGGCCATTCTTGCGATGGAGTCCATTATAGAAGATATCGCAAGCTACCTCAGGGTAGATGCTATAGAGGTAAGGAAAGCAAATCTATACGGAACAGAAAATAATAATACAACCCCATACGATCAGATTTTCGAAAACAACACGCTTCCACGTCTTTTTGAACGAATTGAAAAGGAGTCTGACTACAAAAACCGGGTAAATCTGATCAGAAAGTTTAATTCGAAACAGAATGAAAAAACAAGAGGTATTTCCTGTTCTCCTTTGAAATTCGGCATTTCTTTTACTACAAAACATTTAAACCAGGCCAATTCTTTTGTAAACATCTATTTGGACGGAACTGTTCAGGTTTCTACCGGTGGGGTCGAAATGGGGCAAGGCTTAAATACAAAGATTATTCAGATAGTGGCCGATGAATTCCGGATTTCAACGGATAAAATTCGTATAATGGTCACCTCCACTGAAAAAAATAATAATATGTCACCGACAGCGGCCTCAAGCGGAACGGATTTAAATGGATTTGCAACCATAAATGCCTGTAAAAAGTTAAAACACCGGCTTGCTGAGTTTGGCGGTGAGGGCGTTACATTTGAACAGATGGTCAAAAAAGCCTATCTAAACAGGGTCAGCCTCGAGGAAAGAGGGTTTTATGCTACGCCAAAAATCGAATTTGACTGGGAAACGGGTAAAGGTAGCCCATTTTATTACTTTACCTGCGGATGTGCCGTTTCAGAAGTCGAAATTGACCGCTATACCGGTGAAACAACGCTGATCAGAACCGATATACTTATGGATATAGGCAATTCCATAAATCCGGGACTTGACAGGGGACAAATTGCCGGTGGATTTGTTCAGGCTGTAGGTTGGCTAACATTGGAAGATTTAATATATTCCCAGGAGGGAATGCTTCTGACGGCATCTGCTTCAACATATAAAATTCCATCCATACATGACTTGCCGAAGATCTTTAATATCAGCTTTCTTGAAAACAACGAAAACACCAAAAATATAGCAGGCAGCAAGGCAGTGGGAGAACCACCCTTTATGATGGGGATCTCCGTATTTTGCGCGATAAAAAACGCTCTTGCCTATATTGATAAAGATGTATCAATTCAGTTATCGGCTCCCGCAACAGCAGAAAAAATACTGAGCCTATTATTATCCCATGCAAAATAGAAAACTTTTAGAAAAAATGAAAGATATGTTTAAAATTATTCGCGGCGAGATTTTTGACTTCCTTGCGGAGTCTGAACTTGATGCCTCGCAGCCTGTACCGCGATTCTTCTCCGAGGGCGCCTTGGTGGTTTCAGCGGGAAAGGTGGAAGAGATAGGCTATTACAACAATATCCGTGAGAAATATCCTGACGTGCCGTGTGAACAATACAGCGGAAAGTTGATTGTTCCTGCTTTTATCGATACGCATATCCATTATCCCCAAATAGAAATAATCGGTTCTTTTGGTTGTCAGTTGGTAGATTGGCTTAAGCATTATGCATTCCCGGCGGAAAAATCTTTTAAAGATCCGGTTTATGCAAGGGCTTTGGCCGAACTGTTTGTACAGGAGCTGTTTAAAAATGGCACAGCTTCGTGTATGGCCTTTTCAACTGTACATAAGGAGGCTGTTGATGCTTTGTTTGAGGTGGCATCAGGTTATAATATGCGCATGATCACGGGACTAGTTTGGATGAATAGACACGGGGATGCTGCGTTGATGGATGATACGAAGAACGCTTACCGGGAGACGCGTGAACTGATCGAGAGGTGGCATAAAAAGGGGCGTAACTTGTATGCGATAACTCCCCGATTTGCGATTTCTTGCGATGAGGCCTCACTTGAATTGCAGGGAAAGCTGCACTCGGAATTTCCAGATACTTATGTTCAAACACATTTATCGGAAAATGATCAAGAGGTGCAAATGATCCGTACCCTGTTCCCTGAGGCTGAGGATTATTTAGAAGTTTATGAAAAGGCAGGTTTGGTAACAAACCGTGCGATCTTTGCACATGGTATCCATCTTTCGGACTCGGAGCTTGAGCGATTGGCAAAGACAGGGGCTTCCATTGCCCACTGTCCCACTTCCAATCTGTTTCTGGGCAGTGGATTATTTGGCCTTAAACGAACACATGAAGCGGGAGTTCAGATCACTATTGCTACGGATGTAGGAGGGGGCACCTCTTTTTCCTTGCTGAGAACGCTTGGCGAGGCTTATAAAGTGCAGCAGTTACAGAAATATGCATTGAAGCCGTTTGAGGCTTTTTACCGAATTACATTAGGAGCGGCAAGAGCTTTACACCTGGATCACCTGATGGGAAATTTTGACCCGGGTAAAGAGGCGGATTTCGTGGTTTTGGATGGTGCGGTTACAACTTTACAGAAACTTAGACTGGAGTTTTTGAATCGTACACATAGTTTGGATGTTGAATCATTGCTGTTTGGTCTTCAAATAACCGGGGACGATCGAAATGTAGTGGCAACCCATGTGATGGGTGAAAAGGTTTACGTTCGGTTTTGAAAAATTGCAGATATTCCACTGCGCTGTGCAAAGATTGTTTTTTACTGAAAAAATCAAGTCTTTTCTGGAGCGGACAGGATAATTGATGCAGGTGGTTACACGTCCCAGTTCTTCCAACGTGTGTGCGTCGCTTCCGCCGCATTCAGTAAGATTGTATTTTCGGGCGGCCTGTCGGGCACGGAGATTTTCAAATTCAATATTTCGGCCATTGATTATCTCTAATGCGCAACAGTTTTTTTCCAGGAAAACAGGTTCACGGCAGGACCGGCCGGTCCTGAACGGATGGGCAGCTATTGCAATACCGCCGGCTTTGTAAACCCTTTCCAGTAAAAGTTGGTCCGAAAGACCGGAAGGAATGTTTTCGAAAGGGCCGAAGATTAAATAATCTCCATTTGCGGTTGCATATTCCATTCCAAAAATAACACAAAGGCCGTTTGGCTGGATACCTTCCCGAAGATAATTTCTTATTTCCATGGTATTATGATCGGTAATACATACACCATCAAGGCCTTTGGTTCCGGCTTGTTCCAGAACTTCGTTCACCTCGAGTTTACTGCATGGGGAGATTATGGTATGAACATGAATATCAAAGTACATGCAGATTTTTATACTGAATTATGGAAAAAATCAAATTTTTTGTTTCGATAACATCAGCCTGACTTCATCAATAAAATCTATAACTCGATGATCAGGAAAATCGCTAATACATCTTGCAATTCAATTTAATGTCGGAGACCGGCGATGCCTGAAAAATGTATTTTAATACTTCTGGACGGTCTGGGTGATCGAGCTTATGCATCATTGTCATACAGAACCCCTCTTCAGGCGGCCCGTACGCCTGTTATGGACCGGATAGCGGCAGAAGGTGCCAATGGTATTTACCACCCTCAGGCAGTCGGATTGGCACTGCCCAGTGAAAACGCCCATTTTGCCCTGTTCGGCTATGACATTAAAGACTTTCCGGGAAGGGGAGCGCTTGTCGCCCTGGGTGCGGGAGTGGATTTTTCCGCCGGTGATGTTGGAATCCTTGCCCATTTTGCCAATGTCTTTGAAAAAAACGGAATTTTATACATGGGTGATGAAAAGGCACCCGGAACCGAATTTGAAGCAAAAGCCCTGGCTGAAACCGTGGCGGATTTTGAAACTGAAAATGTCAGAATTCATTTTCACCGGTTTCAAGGCTTACAAGGTGTCTTGACCCTAAAAGGAGAAGTCTCCAGGCACATCACTGACACCAACGATATGATAAATGGTATCCCTCTGTGCGAGGTTTTGCCCTGGGATACCCACAAAAACGATCCTGCCGCTCAAAAAACATCCCGCGTCCTGAAAAAATACCTCACATGGGTTTATCATACCCTGAAAACCCATCCTGTCAATTTTGCCAGAACAACTAGAGGGCTTCTTCCCCTCAATTGCCTGGTCACCCAGAGAGCCGGGCAACTCGATAAAGTCGTTTCTTTTGAGAAAAGGTTCGGACTGAAAGGTCTCAGTATTGCGAGCAACAATATTTTTGGAGGACTGGCACGCTATCTTGGAATGGATTTTATGATGGTCAGCGACAGTAAAAAGGCGGGTGAAGACCTTGCAAAACGGATAAATTCCGCTGTCAGTCTTTTGGACAAGTACGATTTTATCCACGTACATACGAAAACTCCCGATGAAGCAGCGCATCGAAAAAACCCGGTTTTGAAAAAGGAAATCATCGAATTGCTGGATGAAGGCCTTGGAAAAGTCATTGATGTGCTGTTCTCCCATCCGGAAATTCTGCTGGTGCTGACTTCAGACCATTCGACGCCCAGCTCAGGGCCCCTGGTCCACTCCGGGGAAACAGTACCTGTCGTTTTTTGTGGTAAGGGAATCCGCAGGGATACAGTATGCTGTTTTGACGAAATCAGCGCCTCGCAAGGATGTCTGAGTTGCCTTCGAGGGCCTGAGATAATGTATTTAATCATTAACCACCTGGAGCGTTCAAAGCTCATGGGAATCATGGACACCCCTTTCGATCAGTATTTCTGGCCGGGAAATTTTAAGCCGTTCCGGTTAAGGTAAAAATTAAAACCCACAAAAGTTAAAAATTCCCGAATAATTCAGCCACGCGTTTTTCCAGCGATTTTTTCCGGATATATTCATACACCTCAAGCGGTACAAGATGTTTCCATGGTTTTTTGAAGGCAATCAATTCACGTATCTCGGAACCGCTTGTGAAACGATCTTGCCTCGATCGCTCCCACATTATTTCCACATCCAGCCCCATGTCTTTGAACATGTCGGCTTTTTTACGGCCCCAATCGTCATAAATGGTAACAAAAAATACCGCATTAGAGGGTACATAATACTTAATATACTCGGGCTGATCTACCGGAAAAGGAACCATTTCAAATTCTTCGTATTTTACGCCGCTTGCCAGAAGCGCTTTGCGGATCATCATCAAGCGCTCAAAATAGGTGAATGGATTGGAAACTTCCGGTGCCCGGTGGGCATCGACAAGATCCGGTCCGTATCGCGGATCTGGAATGGAAATCCCTATAAAAAGGAACTCACATCGCTTTTTACCCTCCATCAGATACTCCATGTGGCCCAGATGCAGCGGCTGAAAGCGTCCATGAATTACGCCGGTTTTTTTTATCATTTTTTCAAAGGTTTTTTAGTTACGTTTCATCTGGGTTGAGCGGTTTCATTTCGGAAAAGATCCTCAACCTCATTCCGGCGGAGGCCGGAATGAGGTTTATCGAAAAGTATTGTGGTAAAAAACTTGAATATCGAGTATCGAAATAAAAAAGCCTCTGATGCGGAGGCTTTTTTTTGTTGATAAAGGGCGATGCTTTCGCAGGGCAGCCGCTCCAAAAAAAACCAGCATAGCCGATACAAAAAATAAAATTAATAATATATTTTCGTATAAATCTCAAGAAACTTGTCATATTGGGCCACAAATGCCCGCAAATATTCCCAAATATCCATGGTCCAAACAGGAATTATGTCTGAAATTGCAATGGATGCCGAATATGCGGCCATGAATTGATTAAAATATAAAATGTATTACCTTTTTAGGTCATTGTGTTACAAGAACGTCTGAATAGGATGGAACGTTTCATTGCATTCGATTAAAATCTGAAGATTTTTTGTAAACAATAGGAAGAAGAATCCCAAAACTTTGCTCTACAGGAAACGCATAAATGATTCGAATTGAGAATTTAAAAAAACGATATAAAAAAATTGATGCCCTCAATTCTGTGAGCCTTCATGTAAAGGCTGGAGAGCTTTTTGCTTATCTTGGGCCCAATGGTGCCGGAAAAACAACCACCATTCAAATTCTAACCGGTTTGACTGCCCTGACATCCGGAGATGCCTGGCTCAATGGTTTCCATATTGAAAAGCAATCCATCAAAGCCAAGACCCAGTGCGGGATCGTACCCCAGTCCATTAACCTGGATCAGGAGTTGTCGGTTTTTGAAAATCTTGATATTCATGGCCGCTTGTTTCATATGCGCAAGAAGGACCGGGTGTCAAAAATTGATACGATGCTGGAATATGTGGATATGGGTGACCGGCGTTCAAGCCCTGTAAAGCAGCTTTCCGGGGGTATGAAGCGCCGGGTGATGATTGCCCGTGCCATGGTGCATTCACCGAAAATACTGTTTCTCGATGAGCCCACTGTTGGACTGGATGCCAAAATTCGCAGGCGAATCTGGGCCTTGATTAAAAAAATTCAGCAGGAAGGCACCACTATCTTTTTGACTACGCACCATATTGAAGAAGCCGAATTTCTGGCTCAGCGAACCGCTTTTCTGGACGAAGGCAAAATTGTGGCTGTGGATTCACCCGAAAAACTGATGCAGCAAATAGGCTCATGGGCTATTGATAAAGTCATGAATGACCAGATGGAAACACTCTATTTTAAAACCCGGGAAGAAGCCCGGCAATATGCTGGTGAAAATCGGGAGAACATTCCGTTTACTTTGAGAAGAGTGAATCTGGAGGATGCATTTTTGGAAATGACCGGAAAGAAGGTATCATGATACGAGGTTGGATCGCAATTTATTATCGGGAGTTGTTGATTATCAAGCGGCGTTTGTCACGAATGTTGCCATCCATGGCTGTTTCACCCCTGCTTTATATGATCGCATTTGGATATGCCGTGGGAAAGGATATGACCGTCGACGGATATCCTTACATGGCCTTTCTTTTGCCGGGCCTTGCTGCAATGAGCAGCATGACCCAGGCGTTTGCCATTGCCAGTGAAATTAATATTGCCCGGTTCTACTGGCATATTTTCGAAGAATTTCAGGCCGCACCCATCAGCCGGGCGGCTTATGTGCTCGGAGAAACAGCCGCCGGTATGACCCGGGCCATGATGTCGGTCTGTGTGATTCTGATTATGGGATTTTTTTTCGGTATTACTCTGTCTTACAATCTGTTTTTCTGGCTTGCTATCTTACTGAACAGCTTTGTGTTTGCTTCCCTGGCTGTGGGACTTGCCATGCTGGTGAAATCCCATGCCGACCAGGCCATGGTCACCAATTTTGTCATTACCCCCATGGCTTTTCTGGGCGGAACATTTTTTCCCGTGGACAGGCTTCCGGATTGGGCCCAATACATACTCCAATTTCTTCCCCTGACACATGCATCCGATGCCGCCCGTGCATCCGCCTTCGGAAAAACACCGGATATCACCTCTTATATTATCCTGGCCGCAGTCGGAATCCTTTTTTTCAGTATGGCCTTTTTCTGTGTTAACCGGGCAAAGAAATAAACTCCGTGCACATAAGTTTAAAAGTACTGTGATTTTGGTTTAAAGGGGTGATATTGCACCTGTGATGATGAAACATATCACAAAATTGGACTGAAAAATCCTCGTAGTTTTGTTCCTGCAGATGAATTAAAAAAACAGGCAGAATTCAACAAAAACCCTGGAAGGGTGACATATTATAGCCGGTGGTTTTTAACCACCGGGTGAGATCTCTCAAAAAGACGAGTCCTGAAGGGACGGCATGACTTAAATCCCCCTTTTCCAAACTGGTTTTTACCCACACATAACACAGGGGGCATTTTTAATAGATTGAATCTCGGTGATCGAGTTTTTTTCCGTCATTCCTGCGAAAGCATGAATCCAGAGGGTTTCAGTAGCTGACTGGATAGCGCTAACGCTTCACTTCGTGCCCGGGTCTCCGCTCTGCTACGCCCGGAATGACAGCAACGTTGAATGTCTTACCTTAAAAAAACTTGATCATCGTCGCGCCAGGCAAGGCCAGGAAGGGGGGATGGCGCGTCCTGAAACCCTTCAACAGAACCCGGTGGGTAAACAATCCCACCCGGTAAAGGTTAGCCACCAACCGG